>JBDQHQ010000007.1:0-20050 GCA_040264795.1 Akkermansiaceae bacterium
CCTTGGGGCCCTCGCCGAGCGCGATGCGGTGAGCGAGTTCAAGGTGGATTTGCTCAATGATATTCCCGCGGGCGAGGAGTTTTCCATTTTTAAAAACGGCGAGTTCTGGGACCTGTGCGCGGGCCCCCATGTCGGCCGTACTGGTAACTGTAAGGCTTTTAAGGTCATGAGTGTGGCGAGCGCCTTCTACAAGGGAGACAATACGCGCCCTCAGCTGCAGCGCATCTATGGCACCTGCTTTAAGAACAAGACAATGCTTACCGAGCATCTCGAAAAGCTTGAAGAAGCCAAAAAGCGCGACCACCGCAAGCTCGGTAAAGAGCTCGGCATTTTCCACATTGATGAAGCCGTTGGCCAGGGACTGATTCTCTGGAAGCCGAAGGGTGGACTGCTGCGCCGTGCGCTTCAGGACTTTATCACCGAGCAACTCGACAAGCAGGGTTACTCGCAGGTCTTTACCCCGCATATCGGCAAACTCGATCTTTACCGCACCAGTGGCCATTTCCCTTACTACCAAGAGAGCCAGTTTGCTGCGATTCCTGAGCGTGATGCTTTGGCTAAACTTTCTGACGAAGGGGCGAGTTGTGCGACTCTGACCAACGGTCTCAACACAGGCACGATCGAAGGTTATATGCTGCGGCCTATGAACTGTCCGCACCATATCAAGATTTTTGCCAGTGATCATCACAGCTATCGTGACCTTCCTGTGAGACTTGCTGAATTCGGCACGGTCTACCGCTGGGAGCAATCCGGTGAATTGGGTGGCATGACCCGCGTGCGTGGATTCACTCAGGATGACGCCCACCTATTCTGCACACCGGACCAGGTGGCTGAGGAAGTTCAGCAATGTCTGGGTTTGGTGAAAACGGTGCTCCAGACCCTTGGCATGGAGGATTACAGCGTGCGTCTCTCTCTGCGTGATCCAGATAGTGATAAATACGTAGGTGATGCTGCCAACTGGGACAAGGCCGAGGCTGCCCTGCGTCAAGCGGTGCAAACACTGGGCGTGGACTACATTGAGGAAGAAGGCGAGGCCGCGTTTTACGGCCCGAAAATCGACTTTGTGGTCAAGGACGTGATCGGCCGTGACTGGCAGCTGGGTACTGTGCAGGTCGACTACAACCTGCCGGAGCGCTTTGATCTTTCCTATATTGGTAGTGATAACAAGCCGCACCGGCCAGTGATGATCCACCGGGCTCCGTTTGGTTCGTTGGAGCGGTTCGTTGGCCTTCTCATTGAGCATTTTGAAGGCAAGTTCCCGACCTGGCTCGCTCCGGAACAAGTACGGGTGCTGCCGATTTCCGAAAAATTCAATGATGCCGCAGAGGCTGCGGTGAAAGCCCTTGCTGATGCGGGTGTCCGGGTCAGTTGTGACCGCAATGCTGACAAGGTAGGTGCTAAAATTCGCCTTGCCAGATTAGACCGTGTGCCTTATATGCTAATTATCGGAGAACGGGAAGCTGAGAGCGGAACTGCCTCCATAAGACACCGGGATCGGGACGATCTGGGTGCAATGCCCATTAATGAATTTGTTTCCAACATCCAGACGGAAATTGCCAACCGCTCACTCTAACCCGGTATCGTTGGCTAGTACATGTTGATTGCTTGACTGCATGGATGATTTCATTGGCATATTTTTTTCTACCCCACGTACAAGTAACGTGAGCTTCGCAGCGCATCATCGATACGTCATTGCTGGCAAAAATCGCTTCATTCCAACAAAACAAAGGAGAACACCATAGCTAGACCCAAGAAAAAACCATATCGCGGCCGCCGCGATTTAACCCGTGTTAACGAACACATCCGTGCACCCAAGGTGCGCGTCGTATATGAAGACCAACAGCTAGGCGTGATGAGTTCACGTGAAGCAGTCGAAAAAGCTAAAGGTGTGGGAATGGACCTCGTCGAAGTTGCCCCCAATGCCAACCCGCCAGTGTGTCGGGTATGTGATTATGGCAAGTATAAGTATGAGCAGAGTAAGCTTAAGAAAAAGAAGGCCAAAGCTGTCACTCGAATCAAGGAGATCAAGCTCCGGGTAGGCACGGACACGCACGATTACAACATCAAGATGGCGCGTGCTGAGCAGTTTCTTGAGCAGGGCAACAAAGTACGTGTTCGCCTGCAATTCAGGGGGCGTGAGAATGCCCACCGTGAGATTGGATTTGATGTCCTCAATCAGTGCGCAGAACACCTCAAGGACATGGCACATGTTGACCAGCCACCCCGTCTTGCTGGGCGTGCTGTAAACATGATGTTGTCACCTCTCTCCAAGGAAAAACAAAAGCGTCATTTCCTATTGAGTCATGGCAATCTGGTTGATCCCGATGACGAGGGTGATGAAGACGTTGAATTTGACGATGATGACGGAGATGAGAGTCCAGTGAACGAGGCCTCAGAGACTCCAGAAGAAAAGCAGGACTAGGCTGTATTGAGCCCACTTGGTATAAGCTACAGACATCGTGTCACGCCTTCTTCTCTTTGATATAGATTGCACTCTGATAGATACCGGGGGTGCCGGTATGGCTGCTCTCAAGGAGACAGCATGTGCATTATTTGGTGCCGAGGGTCCCGAGCTTGATCTTGCCGGAAGCACGGACTCGGGAATTGTCCGAGGCATGCTTGATCACTTTGAAAGCGATATCGAGCTTGAGGATTTCTACCGGGTTTATTTAGAGAAACTCAGCCCCAATTTGGCGTCCTACAGGGGCACTATACTTCCTGGCGTCACCACTCTTTTGGATGAAATCACGCAGTCTGATGCTTCTCTCGGATTGCTTACGGGCAATATCGCAGATGGAGCCAAAGCAAAAATTGACCATTACGAACTTGCGCAATATTTCTCGATCGAGGTGGGTGCATACGGTGATGACCATCACGATAGAAACGAGCTGGGACCGGTGGCGATAGAGCGTGCCAATGCTGCTTATGGAGTGGTTTTTCAAGCAGAGCATTCTGTAGTTATTGGTGATACTCCCAAGGATATTGCCTGTGGTCAGGCAGTGGGGGCAGTCACACTTGCTGTTGCCACGGGACGTTTCTCTGTTGAAGAGCTCAAAGCTTGTGGCGCTGATCTCGCGGTAGAGGATCTAAATGATTCTCGCGTAAGACCGTTTTTAATGTGACTGGCACGCTGGCCTTGGCCTTGCCAACTGCAAAAAGTGTCGAGGTGGTCGTTTTTGATGTCCTGTTATGCCATGGGCTGAATTTTTTCAGCAATGGCACTGCCTGCAAGATGACCGGTGGTCCAGGCATTCTGAAAATTAAAACCGCCGGTGATGCCGTCGATATCGAGAACTTCTCCGGCAAAGTAGAGACCCGGCGTGATTTTGCTCTCCAAGGTCCTCATGTCGACGTCATTGAGTTTGATCCCACCACAGGTGACGAACTCGTCTTTGTTCATGCTTTTCCCCTCCACTTGAAACTCACCATGCGTCAGCTCTTTACTGAGACGATTGATGTTCTCTTTACTGATCTGTGACCAAGTGCATTCTGCTTTGATGCCTGCCGCCTCACACAAACATCGCCACAGGCGTTTGGGGAAATCCTCGAATGGAGCTCTGCTGCACACCATGCGTTTGCCTTGGTTTGCCCGCGCCTGATTGAGGGCATGTGCGATGTTCTCATCATTTACCCAGTTAATGGTGATGGTAAATTTGTAGTCGAGCTCGTTGAGTTTACGTGCTCCCCAGGCGGAAAGTTTAAGAATTCCAGGACCACTCAGACCATGGTGAGTGATGAGCAAAGGGCCATCTGCCTGCAACTTGATCCCGTTAAGTGATACGGTGGCATTGGCTACAGAGACTCCCGGGAGAGAATTGATACGATCATCCTCAATATTGAATGCGAATAGCGAGGGCACATTGGATATGAGCTCGTGACCAAGGGATTCAGCCAGGCGTGCTCCTGCAGCAAGGCGGGTGCCACCGGTGGCGAGAAGTAAAAAGTGGCTATGCAATTCCTCGCCTTGGTCGGTGGCGATGATGAATCGGGCCGGGCCAGATTCATTGGTAGAGATGGCCTGTGCTCCGGTGGATGTCCTGACGATAACTCCAGCTTGTGCGGCAGAGTCCGTCAGGCAGTCGATAATCATGCCGGAGTCGTCTGTGATGGGAAACATTCTGCCATCAGACTCGGTTTTGAGCTCTACGCCATGGTTTTGGAACCAGTCGACGGTGTCCTGTGCGCCCCACCGAGTGAAGGGACCGATGAGTGATCGGTTACCACGCGGATAATGTTGAGCCAGAGGCTTTGGCTCGTAACAAGCGTGCGTAACGTTGCAACGCCCCCCGCCTGATATTTTCACTTTGCCAAGGACATGGGAAGATTTCTCTAAAATGAGCACTCGGGCACCGGGGTGCTTTTCTGCGCAGCTAATGGCAGCGAAAAAACCGGCGGCACCACCTCCTGCCACCACTAAATCCCATGGGTGTTGATCAGGCATCCTCTTCGAGCTCAAACTCGGCCCAGCTCACGGACTCATTCAGAGCGGTCACGGCACCGTCAATGAGCGTATCGAGATCCGGCTCCTTCCCCTCACAATTAAAACCGAGTAATGGGCCGCCATGCTCAATGGCTGGTGGGTCGCTATCAATGCCGGATAGACGGACAAAAAACCAGTCCAGGATGCCCTCGCTGGTTGTAGGTAACCACTGCACGATGAGTTCAATGGTGGCAACCGGGTCCTCGTCTCCGAGCTCACGTTGATTTGCCATGTCCTCCTCATCGCAGTCTATTCCAGCGAGAACCTCAAGCTGGGTGTCGTCTTTATGCTCACCCAGAGAGGCTTCGATTTTTTGGAAGACTGCATCGTTTGGCGTGATAATTCTCATGGCGCTAGATTTGGGCTGGGGAGGTTTTATTGCAAGGAGATTGAGTGAGGGGTTTTTTCAATTACCTGGTGGGTTATGGGCTTTTTACCCAATAGCCAAGCTTATCAGTCCAGGCGGAATTCACCTTCCTCATCAAGGCCCATCCAGCCGAGTTTGGCAAAAGCAGTGAGGATTTGGCAGTTGATTTCATCTCCATCCTCCTCGGCGTGTTCAACAGTGGCAGAGCTGGCCAGGCCACGCATGGACTCAATGCTGATGACTGTCTCTTTGCCCTGGAAGGTAATCCAGTCACCCCAGTTTTTTTTCTCGTGTTTGGGTTCGAGTTGCTTGCTGCGCAGGGCGACCATCACCTCGGTAATACTTGATGGGGGATCCATCTCGGGGACATGTATACGAGTTTCCATAACCCAATGATAATATTGAGGAGGCTTGCTTGCACGTCCTATTATTCGCCTGATGCTGCGCGAATTGCTTCAAGCTCTTCCCAGCGATCATAGAGTAGGGTAACTTGCTCTTTTTTCTCTTTGAGCTCGGACTCGAGAGATTGCCAGTCATCGCCATGTTGTTCGTAAAAATCGGGCGCATTGAAGGCCTTCTCAAGTTTGGCGACGTTTAGCTCAGCAGTGAGGATGTCATCCTCAATCGTATCCAGTTCTTTGGCTTCAGCCCATTTGAGTTTACGAGGGCGTTCTTTGCGAGTGGTTTTTTTCTTTTTGGGGTTGGTTTTGTAAATCTTGTCCGTTGCATCACGAGCGGCCTTTTTTTCCAGATAATAATCATAGTTGCCCACCTGGTAATCGACAATGCCCTGACCCTCGAAAGCCAGGATGTCGGTGCACACGCGGTTGAGAAAATAGCGATCATGGCTGACTACGATCACACTGCCTTTGAAGGCACAGAGGGCTTCCTCGAGTAACCTCAGTGTATTGAGGTCGAGATCGTTGGTAGGCTCGTCGAGCACGATAACATTACCGCCCTTCTTGAGGATTTTAGCTAGCATCACGCGGCTACGCTCGCCACCACTGAGCAGGCCAATTTTCGTGTTGATGCGCTCTTCGGTGAAGAGGAAGCGCCGTAGGTAGGCACGCAGGCCGATGGTTTCCTCACCGAGTTGTACATTTTCCTGACCTTCTCCGACTTCCTCAAAAACGGATTTGTCGTCATCGAGTAAAAGTCGATTTTGGTCAATGAAGTTGATTTCTGTTTTGAGCCCGATGTCGACTTTGCCTTCGGTGGGTTTGAGCCTGCCGAGCATGATGTTGAGCAAGGTGGATTTGCCCATGCCGTTGCGGCCAACGATACCGAGCCGCTGACCACCCTCGATTTTCAGGCTAACATGGGAAAACAACCACGGCCCGTCATCGTAAGCCATGCCGACATCTTCGATTTCAATGATTTTATTGCCCAGCTTAGGCGGTACCGGGATGACGAGATCCACGTCGAGTTCTTGTTCCGGCGCTTTCTGATCAGCAATCTCAAAATAGCGATCCATCCGGTCCTTGGCCTTGGTCGTTCTTGCCTTAGGGCCTCGGCGTACCCACTCAAGCTCACGGCTCAGAAAGCGCTGACGTTTGTGTTCATTCCTCGCCTCTGCCAAATCACGTTCAGCACGTGCTAGCAGGTAATCCGTATAATTGCCTTGATAGCTATCGCATTTTCCATGTCGGATCTCAACGATCCGCGTAGCAATACGATCAAGGAAATAGCGGTCGTGGGTAACGAAGAGGCAGGTGCCGGTGTAGCGGGCAAGAAATTTTTCCAGCCACTCAATGGACTCGGTGTCGAGGTGGTTGGTGGGTTCATCAAGGATCAGGAAATCAGGCTTTGCGAGTAGCGCGCGGCAGAGTGAGACGCGTCGTTTTTCACCACCGGAAAGAGTGCCTACCATACGCTGGGCATCGGGCGCGTGTAGGTGGGAAAGCAGCGTGTTCGCCCGGTGTTCGAGATCCCATCCCTCAAGGTGGGTGATTTCATCAAGTATTTCTGCACTTCGGTGGCCATCGGCTGGCAGGCTTTCGTATTCCGCGATGAGATCAAGCGTATGCTGTGCGCCAGCCAGGACATTATCATAGACGTTTGCCTCGTCATTGAGTTCAAAATTCTGGGGTAAGTATCCGATGACGAGCCCTCGTTTGTAGGTTACCCCACCACTGTCTCCAACGGCTTCGCCAGCGAGAATTTTAAGAAATGTGGATTTGCCGCAGCCATTTCTGCCCACAAGCCCAATACGGTCACCTTGTTGGATGGCGAGGGTGGCCCCATCAAGTACGATGTGTGAGCTATAGCTGACGCTGAGCTCGCTAGCGCTGGTGATGGAATCCGACATGCGCGGCACTATAATTATGGATGGCGACTTGTCATGCTTTTTGCGGTCATGAATCTACTTCAATGCAATACCATTAGCTTGCAGGATTCACAGAGAGATGTAGTCTGCGCCGCCTCAAGCAATGTCTCATCCCACGCAAATAACTCCGGGCCAGCGCTGGATCAGTGAAACCGAACCTGAGCTCGGTGTGGGGATTATGCTCAAGGTGGAATTCAAGCGTGTGGAAGTCATGTTCCCTGCCGCCAATGAGCATAGGCAGTATGCCTTGGAAACGGCTCCACTTCGGAGAGTAGCATTAAAAGTCGGCGAAACCCTCGAAACTCATGAGGGAAATGTCATGGAGGTTGATGAGGTTTTAGAAAGAGATGGCTTGTTGGTTTATTTCTGCGGAGGGCGAGAAGTCAAGGAGTCCAGTTTGTCGGACACGATGAGTTTCAGCAAACCTGAGGACCGTTTGCTCGGTGGCCATGTTGATAGCTTACAGGCCTATGATCTGCGTGCAGAGGCTTTGGAGCGTCAGTGTGAGCTACTCAAGTCTCCAGCGCGTGGTTTTACAGGCGCTCGCATTGATTTAATTCCTCATCAGCTTTATATCGCAGGTGAAGTTACATCACGACTTGCGCCTCGTGTCTTGCTTGCTGATGAGGTGGGGCTAGGTAAAACGATTGAGGCATGCTTGATCATGCACCGGCTTCACCTGACCGGGCGTGCAGACCGGGTGCTGATATTGGTTCCAGAGCCACTTTTGCATCAATGGTTTGTCGAGTTGCTCAGGCGCTTCAATTTATTGTTCAGTTTGTTTGATGAGCAACGGTGTCAGTCCATCGAACAGGGAGGAGAGGGGTTGGATAACCCTTTTCTGGACAGTCAGCTGGTATTGTGCAGTGTCGATTTTTTAGCCGATAATCATCAGCGAGCTCAGCAGGTGCTGGATACAGGCTGGGATATGCTCATTGTGGACGAAGCCCATCACCTTGAGTGGAGTGGTAAAAAGTCCAGTTCTGCTTACTCCCTTGTGGAAGCCTTGTCTAAAAAAACAGAGTCCTTGTTGCTGCTCACTGCTACTCCACGGCAGCTCGGTGTTGAGGGCCACTTTGCGCGGCTCAGGTTACTGGATCCCGACCGCTATCTCGACCTTGCCTCTTTCAAGCAGGAAGCCAGGCACTATGAGGAGGTCGCGGATGCGGTGGCCAGATTGTTGGATGGGGGTCTGCTGAGTGCAGAGGATCGCGCATTGTTTAGTGAGCAAAGCGAGCAGTTGCGTCATTGTTGCGAGGCTCTCGATGCTGGTGATGAATCAGCGCGCGAGCTGCTGGTGCGCCAGCTTCTTGACACCTTTGGCACCGGACGGGTGATGTTTCGCAACACGCGCCAGGTATTGAAGGGTTTTCCTGAAAGGAAGGCAGCGCTCCTACCCATGAATTCGGAAGATGAGAAAATCCCATGGTTGGTGAATCTACTTAAGGAACTTGGGACGGATAAAATTCTGTTAATTTGCCGGACCAGTGAGCTGGCTGAGGAAATTCCCGAGAAACTCAAAAGTATCGTCAATGTAAAGTGTGGTCATTTCCACGAGGGCATGACCTTGCT
This sequence comes from Akkermansiaceae bacterium, assembly GCA_040264795.1. Classification (GTDB taxonomy): domain Bacteria; phylum Verrucomicrobiota; class Verrucomicrobiia; order Verrucomicrobiales; family Akkermansiaceae; genus Oceaniferula. Next base: position 8,746 of record JBDQHQ010000007.1, read on the forward strand.
GCAGCGCGACCGCTCTGCCGCTTGGTTTGCCCAAGAGGATGGCGCGCAGATATTGATATGTTCTGAAATTGGAAGCGAGGGGCGTAATTTTCAATTTGCTCATCATTTGGTGCTTTATGACCTTCCAGATGATCCTGAATTACTCGAGCAGCGCATAGGCCGGCTTGACCGGATCGGCCAGTCCGAGCGTATTAACATTCATGTTCCCTATGTGAAAAACACCTACGGGGAGGTCCTGGCTCGTTGGTATCACGAGGGCCTGAATGCTTTTGAGCAAAGTTTACATGGTGCTACCGAGATCATGCGCGAGTTAGGTGGCAAGCCACCCGAGAGTGAAATGAAGGAGCTGGACTTGTGTGCTTACATTGACCGCTCAAAGCTCTGTAGGGAGAGGGTTTCAGGCATGCTTCAGCGTGGCTATGACCGCTTGCTGGAGTTGAATTCAAACCGGCCTGAATTTGCGCAGCCACTTATTGAGAGTATTGAGATCATGGATGCTGACCAGTCATCGGAGGCATTTTTGCTGAGGCTTTGGGATCATTTCGGGCTGCATGTGGAAGAACTTGTGGACCGCTCCTACTTGCTGCTTCCCGGGCATTTGATCACTGATGCTTTTCCTGCGCTGCCTGATGATGGCTTGAATGTGACTTTTGACCGTATCCGCGCACTCTCGCGTGAAGATACGTCATTCATGAGTTGGGATCATCCCGTGGCTCGCAGTGCTATTGAGCTACTTCTTACATCGGAGGCAGGAAATGCTTCGTTCGGGGTCTGGGACGGAGCTCCGGAAAAAGGAGTTCTATTGGAGACCTGTTTCGTGGTGGAATGCGTGGCTCCGGCATCATTGCACAGTGACCGTTTTTTGCCGGTAACTCCTATCCGGGTTCAGGTGGATCACGCGGGTAAGGATAGAACTGGGAGTATTGATTTCGCGCAGGGGCAGTTGCGTGCTGGCAACTTACATCAATTGCTCGGCCAGGAAAAATTTAGAAAACAGATGCTGCCTGCCATGCTGGAGGCATGTCACCATATTGCCAGCTCTGCCATGAGCTCGGTCCTGGCTGAGGCCAGAGCAGAATGTGATGCCAAACTTGGGCGTGAAATTGAGCGTTTGGAGACACTTGGTCAAATCAATGATCATGTCAGTGAACAGGAAGTCGAGGCCTTGCACACTCACCATGCAAATCTCCAAGCAGTGATGTCCAAGGCCCGCCTGAGGTTGGATGCTGTGCGGGTTATTTTCTGCCAGCCTTGAACTCAAATCAATGTGCGCCAGCCGCCAGCACCACGGTTTACGCGTCAATGAATGCTTGAGACTAAGAAGAATTCATTTATTTTCCCGTTACACGAATCATTAAGCAAATCACTAATTCAAAACATAACCATGGGTAGAGCCTTTGAAGCAAGACGAGCAGGTAAAGAAAAGCGTTGGGGTGAGATGTCACGACTCTTTCCTAAATTGGGGAAAGTGATCACCATGGCAGCTAAGGCAGGTGGGTCCGACCCTGAGTCCAACACCGCGCTCAAGACGGCAATCAACAATGCCAAGGCGCAAAACATGCCCAAGGATAATATCGAGAAGGCCATCAAACGTGCAACCGCTGCTGATGCCACCAACTACGATGAGGTCAGCTACGAGGGCAAGGGGCCGCATGGTTCGTTAATCTGGGTGGAGTGTGCCACGGATAACACGACCCGGACGGTGGCCAATGTAAAAACCATTTTTAACAAGAACGGAGGTCAGGTGGTTAACAGCGGCTCGCTGGATTTTATGTTCACCCGCAAGGCAGTGATCGAATTTGAAAAATCCGATGATCTTGATCTCGAGGAGATCGAACTCAACCTGATTGATTTTGGTTTGGAGGAAATGGACGTGCAGGATGAGCGGGTGCTTGTCTACGGTGAATTCACCAGCTTTGGGGAACTTACTAAAGCCTGTGAGGACATCGGTGTCCAGGGAATCAAGGCGACCTTGCAACGCATCGCCAACAGCCCGGTTGAGCTTACCGAAGCGCAGATCGAGGAAGTTGAGACCCTGGTCGACAAGCTTGAAGACGACGATGATGTCCAAGCCGTGTTCACCAACCTGGCCTAGACGACACCCTCTTTTTACTTTTTGCCTCTCGCCTTTTCCTGCCACGCGCAAAAGAGCACGGGTAAGACAAACATGGTGAGTAGCTCGAAGAGCATGCCACCGAAGATGGGAACAGCCATAGGCCCCATGATGTCAGCACCCCGGCCGGTGGATGTGAGCACGGGAAGTAAGGCGAGCAGGGTGGTGGCCGTGGTCATGAGGCATGGGCGGCAGCGGCGTTTGCCAGCGGCGATGGTTGCCTGGCGGATTTCGGCAATGGTCTGAGGGTTGACCTTGGAGAAGCGCTGGCGTAGGTAGGTTGAAATCACGACTCCGTCATCAGTGGCAATGCCAAACAGGGCGATGAAGCCTACCCAGATGGCGGTTGAGAGGTTGATGGGGGCAATCTGGAATAACGAGCGCAGGTTCTGACCGAACACCTCGAAGTTGAGGAATCCTGGCTGGCTATAGAGCCAGAGCAGAATGAAGCCTCCGGAGAAGGCCACCGCAATACCGCTGAAAATGATGAAGGTATTGACCACCGAACGGTTCTCAAGATACAGGATCAGGAAAATGGTCAACAGGGCCAGGGGCATGATGAGCATCATCTTTTGGTCAAATTCAAGGGCTGCCTGGTAATTGCCGGCGAACTCATAATGAATGCCGCCAGGTCTTACCAGTTCTCCCTCTTGTTCGCGGGCAGCGAGGTAGGCCTGCACTTCCTCAACCACATCGACTTCAGCGAAGCCCGAGTTGGCTCCGAAGGTGACGTAGCCGGTGAGGAAAGTGTCCTCGCTCTTGATGACCTGGGGCCCGCGCACGTATTCGATGTCGACCACATCTGCCAGTGGCACCTGGGCACCCTCCTTGGTGCTAACGAGCACTTTTTGAATCGATTCAATCGAGTCCCTGTGTTCACGGGCATAGCGCACCAGCACACGGTAACGTTCCCGCCCCTCGACGGTGGTGGTCACGATTTCCCCACCAATCGCGGTCTGGATGGTTTTCTGGATGTCAGCCACATTGAGGCCGTAGCGTTTAGCGGCTTGTCGGTCCGGGCGCAGCTCAAGGTAGGGTTTGCCGACGATGCGATCCGCGTTGATACTGTGGATGTCCAAACCAGCGATGCCACTCTCTCGCATGAGTTGCTCGATTTGCAGACCAAAGCCCTCCAGCGCGTTGAGGTCCGGGGCTTTGATTTTAATGCCCATGGGAGCACGCATGCCGGTGCGCAGCATGACCAGTCGGGTCTCGATGGGTTGCAGTTTGGGTGCTCCGGTGACACCGGGCATCTGGGTGACCTTGCTGATTTCCTGCCAGATGTCATCAGCTGTCCTGATGTGCGGGCGCCATTGGCGGAAGGGTTTGCCATCTTCGTCCTCGATGAGATTTTCCCGTTGATCATAACGGAAATTGCCCTGGTCATCGGTTGCAAAGGTCATCACCCGTCCCTTGGCGTCAGAGCGGAATTCGGAATGATAATTGACAATGGTTTCGATCATCGAGATCGGCGCGGGGTCGAGCGCTGACTCGGCCCGGCCGATTTTGCCAACCACCTGATAGACCTCGGGAATTGCAGCAATGGCAGCATCCAGACTGCGCAAGGTGTCCGCAGCTTCGGCAATCGAGGCGTGCGGGCTGATGGTCGGCATGACCAGAAAGGAGCCCTCGTCAAGGGAGGGGCGGAACTCCTTGCCGAGACCGGGGAACTTGCGATCAATGTCCTGATAGAGACGGCTTGATGTGATGGCCTCGGGCAGCTTGGAGGTGACCTTGGCAAAACCTGCCCAGATGCAAGCCGCCATGGCCAGCATGATCAGCGGCAGGCTGAGGAACAGCACCTTGTGCTCCAGACACCAGTGCAGAATGCGGCTGTAGCCGAGTTCGAAAAATTTGAAGGAGATGAGCAGGCCGCCGATGATCAGGACGACAAAGAGGAAGTTACTCAGACTACTCGAGTCAAGTCCGAGAGGCATCCAGTTTTTTGCCAGCAACCAGCCGACAACGAGGGCCGTGCCTATATTGACGGCTAGAGTGCCGGCTTGGTGAAGCTTGGGCGAGAGACGGGCGTCCAAGGCATTCACGAGGGCCAGTATGACCAGTACTGTGGCCATGGTGGCAGAAAAGCCCGCGGCAACCCCGGCACTCATACCCAGAAGGATCGTGATCAACTGACTGCGTTTGAGGGTGAAGCCGGTTCCCAGGATACGAGTGAGTTGGTCGGATTTCAGCCAGCGGGGTAGCATTCCCATCAAGAAGTGCGCTACCGGTGGGATGATCGTCAGTGCCACAATGATGGAGGCGATCAGGGCGAAGGTCTTGGTGTAGGCCAGCGGGCTGTAGAGGCGTCCCGCCTCACCGGAGAGAGCTAGGATCGGAAGGAAGCTGACAACGGTGGTCATTACCGAGGTAGTGACTGCTCCCGCGACCTCGATCACAGCTTGGTAGATGACCTTGGCAACACGATCACCCGGGCTGGCCTCCTTGAGATGCTTGACGATATTTTCCGTCAGCACAATGCCGACATCAACCAGTGTGCCAATGGCGATCGCAATTCCGGAAAGTGCTACAATATTGGCATCAATGCCGAATACCTTCATGCCGATGAAGGTGATAAGGACAGCCAGTGGGAGCATCGAGGAGATCAAGATACTGCTGCGCAGTTGCAGCACCATTATGACCACCACGATGATGGCGACGAGTATCTGCTGATAGAGGGCTTCGTCGAGGGTGTTGAGTGTTTCCGCAATCAGGCCCGAGCGGTCATAAAAGGGCACGATGGTGACCTTGGAGGTGTTCATCCAATGCGGCCACTTCGAGCGGTCATGAGTCTTGCTCCACTCAAGCCACGCGGGCTGGTTGAGCTCAGTGTTCGCGCCGGAATCATCACTAAATACTGGTGAAATGGCCTGCTCACGGGCAAATTGTTCCACCTCGGGTCGGGTGATTTGTTGCCAGTTCAGGGTGACTTTTTCGGGCAGGGAGGCAGACAGTGCGTGAATCTTTGCCTTGGTGTTTTTGATGGTTTGCAGGGGATTGGCACCGAAGCGCGCGACCACGATTCCTCCCGCGGCATCAGCCCCGTTGACGTCGATAATCCCGCGCCGCAGGTCCGGCCCGACTTGCACGGTGGCGAGTTCGGCCAAGGTGACCGGGGTGTTGTCACGGACATCAACCACGGCGTTACGCAGGTCATCCAGCGTGGTCACATAACCGGTGGCGCGCAGAATGTATTCAACACCATTGATGGCGAGGTTGCGCGCCCCCGTTTCCCGGTTGCTTTTGCGCACCGCATTGGCGACTTGTTCCAAGGTGATGTTCCATGCCTTGAGTTTGAGGGGATCCACCTCGATCTGATACTGTTTGACATAGCCGCCCACGGAGGAGACTTCGGCAACCCCCTCTACGCCGAGAAGTGCATAACGGATGTACCAGTCTTGGATGGAGCGAAGTTCCTCCGGGTTCCATCCCGGTGCCGGGTTGCCATCCGGATCTCTGCCCTCGAGATAATATTGGTAGACTTGGCCAAGCCCGGTGGCATCAGGACCCAGGGTAGGTGTGGCTCCTTCGGGTAGCAGGCCTGCCGGCAGGCTGTTGAGTTTTTCGAGAATACGGCTGCGGCTCCAGTAATAGTCAACGTCCTCTTTGAAAATAAGATAAACATAAGAGAGCCCGAACATGGAGTAGCTACGCACTTCCTGGACACCGGGAATGCCCAGCAGGGATACGGTCAGCGGGTAGCTGACCTGGTCTTCCACATCCTGGGGTGAGCGCCCCATGTATTCGGTAAAGACGATCTGCTGGTTGTCGCCGAGATCGGGGATGGCATCCACAGCGACGGGGTCACGTGGCAGCTTGCCCGTATCCCAGTCAAACGGGGCGACCCTCACCCCCCAGCCAACGATGAAAGTGAGCAGGATGAGGACCACCAGTTTCTGGTTGATGCAGAAATCGATCAGTTTGTTCATGGATCAAGCGGTTAGGTTGATAGTGCGGAGGGGATCAGTGTTTGTGTTCGGAATGGGGGGGAGCCGCTTTGTTCGGTTGTAGGGAGAGGGTATCCTTGAGAAATCCACAGGCGTACATAGCACTACCGTAGTAGGGATTACGAACCACCGTGTCCGAGGAGATCCAGTCTGCACCTTGGCCTTCATCGGCCATCGGGCAGTGGATGACATAGACATCGCCCAGATGATTGATGCCATGCTTTCGGATCAATTGGATCAGGGAGTCACTCACGGGCTTGAAGGTTTTTCTCAAGCCGCCGATATCAGCGGCTTGGCCGAGTTGTTGTGTCTGAGTGGCGAGTTCCATTCTGCTGGATTCATTTGGCAGGGTGGTGATGGCCCGGATGAGCCCAGGCACAGCCTTTTGCGCATCCTGCGCGTTGTCTTCAGCGAGGGCCGCGCTGATCACGAAATAGGCGGCTGTGGTTTGTTTGAGGCTGTCAATCCAGTGGCTGTCCGCATCAACGATGGGGAGGGGTTCCCATGCCAGACCGAGATAGCGACCGGTCTGCTCAATTTGATAGCGCACCCTTGCCAGGGTGGAAAGATCCATGTTCATGGTCTGGGCCTCGGTAAGGGTGTTGCCCAGCCGCATGGAGAACTCCTGCCAGAGGGCCAGATCCTCGGCTTGGAGCTGATCATGCGCAATACTCGCCAGAGCCTCCTGCATGGCGATGAGGTGTTGCTTCGCGTCCTTGCCGTGATCGCTTGCGATAGAGTGGGTAAACTTACCGTAAGCCCTGAGTACTGGTGACCATTGCCCGCTGAGTGGATCATCCCCGCGCCTTGCAGGGTGCTCATTGAGCCCGGCATTCGGATTCATCATTGAGGGGCGCGCCTTGATCTGGAGTTCGCTATCGAGTTTGTAGGCTCCCTTGGTGACCACCAGTTCCCCTTCATCGAGTCCCCGGTTGACGATGAAATACTTGCCGGTTCTTGGCCCCAGAACAATTTCCCTGCCCTCGAAAACAGGATCCTTCATATTCTTGATCCTGATGTAAACCACAGCGCGTTTGCCGGTTCTTAGGACGGATGAAACCGGAAGAAGTAGTGGTTGTTGAGCCGTTTCAAACGTTTTAACAAAGCCGTATTTTTCAGTGGGAACCAAGGCGATGCCACAGATATCGCAGCTGCCGGGCTCATCTTTGATGATTTCCGGATGCATCGGGCTGATCCATTTGCCCGCCAGTTCGTCACTGTGGACACGCCCGTGCTGATCAATGCTGGCTTGCACTGTTGCATTGGCAAACATACCGGGTTTGAGTAGACGCTTTTCATTGTCTACATTGACGCGCACTTTGACCACGCGATGGTGTGTATCGAGCCCCGTGTCGACAAAGGCGATGCGTCCACTGAAGACTTCACCCGGAATGGCGGCCACGGTGAAGGTCACTTTCTGGGCATAACGCAGCCAGGGAAGATCCGCTTCATAGGCCTCCATGTTGAGCCAAACGGAGTTGAGGTTGGCGATGCCAAACAGCGGATCTCCCACTTTCACGTAGCGGCCCTCTCTGGCATCGAGTTGAACGATGATGCCACTCTGGGGGGCGGTGAGGGTGATGGTCTCACTGGGTTTTTCGCTTTTTTCGATCGTGGCGATCTGTTCATTGGTCAGTTGTAAGAGCCTCAGTTTCTCGCGAGCGGCGTCCGCGAGATTTTCATGGATGCGCCGGACAGATGGTGAAGACGCCGTTTTAACGGATGCGGAAGCTTGGATGAGTTCCTCTTGGGCAACGTAAAGCTCCGGGCTGTAGATCTCGGCAATCGCATCGCCCTTGTTGACACTCGTGCCGGTGAAGTTGGTGTAGAGCCGGTCCAGCCTACCACTGACCCGGGCCGTGGTGGTGACCACGGTGCGTTCATCGTAGTCAATTTTGCCAAACAAATTGACTTCAATGGAAGCAGGTGCGCGGACAACCGGTGCTACCCGGAGATCCAACAAGGCGGCAGCATCCGCCGTGATGGAAACTTCACGCAATGAACCCCCGCTGCCCCCCGCCGCCACGGGGATGAGCTCCATGTTACAGATGGGGCAAAGGCCCGGGTTGGGTTGCCTGATCTGGGGATGCATCGAGCAGGTCCATTCGCTGGCAGCTGCAGCAGAGGCTCCTGTTTTGGTATTGGTTTCACCGGAAGGGGATGCGATCCACCAGCCGGCAAAAAAAAGGGCAATCGGTAACAAAATCGCTGCCGGTTTTTTGAGCAGGGGTTTGAGAGAAGAGAGAATGTGGGTTGATTTCATGGTTTGTAATGGGATTGTTATTCGATGCCAGCTGCGCTCTTCAGGGCGGCTGAGGCATTGCCGAGGGATGCGCGGTTGCTTTCCTGCTGTAGTTCCAAAGTGAGGAGCATGCGCCAAGTGTCGAGGACATCGACGAAGGATTGTTCCCCGGCGCTGTAGGATTTTAATGCCAGTTCGTGCGCTTGGCGTGCGTCGGGAATGAGCCGCTGATCAAAAAGACTGATCATTTCACGCGAAGATTTGACCCTAAACCAGGCATCCTCGACACGCTGGCGCAGCTCGCTGCGCGAGCTCTCGACGTTGGCCTGCATCTCGGCAATGCCAGCACTGGCTTCCTCGATGCCGGCTCGGCGTGGTGCACGCCACAAGGGTAGGTTAATGCCAAGGGTAAACATCGTTTGATCACTACCGTCAGCGACCGGGGACAAGCCTGAATCCGACACCCAGGCACGCTGGACTCCAACCATCAGGTCCGGGTAGGCCTCGAGCTTGGCCTTACGTAGCCGGTGCCTGAAGGCATCAAGCCGTGCCTGGCTGGAACGAACGCTTGGGTGGTATGATTCCGCTCTGCTGATGAGTTCATTGAGGCTGGCGTTGCTTGGGATGGAGGAGCGTTTCGGAGTGGGCAAGGCAGAGCCTGCCGGCCGGTTGAGCAGTGCATTCAAGCTGGCCTGGGCACTTTGGCATTGTTGCCTGGCATTGATGATCTGCGCGTCGATTTTGCTGATTTCATTAACGGTTCTGAGCAAGTCAGCTTGGGTCGCCTGATTGGTCTCGACCCGTTTTTTAACGATGTCTTCAATGGCACGAAGCACCTCCCTGTTTTCCTGAGCGATCCGCAGGTTTTGCCGGGCGAGATAGTAGCCCCAGAAGGACATGCGCACACGCTGCGCCAATGTAAGCTTGAGACCTTCGAGTTCAGCCTGAGCAGCCTCCACTTCTTTCTGAGCGGCCAGAGCCTTGGCCTTGCGTTTTCCCGGAAAAGGAATGCGTTGCTCCACCCCGACAATGGAATCCACCTGGCCGGCAGCGGTCTGAGACAGGTCGCCGACAGCAACTCGGGCATTAGGATCTGGCAGTGCCTTTGCCTGCGGTACTCGGGCTTGTAGCCTGATTACTTTTTGCCGTGCGGCCTCCAGGGAGGGGTGGTGGGACATGGACAGGGAGACGAGTTGTTCAAGCCCGGCCTCGGGAGGGATGGGGTAGTGGGTCGCCTGTGCAGTGTATTTGCCCGTGTCCAGGGGAACAGACAAGTCCTTGCCGGAGTGATCAGTCTGGCAGCCAACTAGAAGCAATGCCAGAAGACAGGAAATAGGCAATGGTGTGTTCATGGTGTTAGGAAGGTGTTTTAAAGCTCCCGGGAGCTCCCGGGGTTTTTGTGTGATATGATGGTAGGATATGGGAAATGATTTCTTGGAAACCGTTCTATATCTGTTAGATTGAAAATCGTTGGGTTTCGTTGGTGGGTGGCTTTGCACTCAGATCAGTTTGATGCCCAGAGTCATGTGTTATGCCTGGCCAAATGGCCGGGGCTCCGGGCTTTCAAATGCCCGGGTGTGGGTTGCTTCCCCTGAAAAGTCCTGGGTGGGCTCCCGCGTATCAAAGACGGAAGACGGAATAAAGAATGCTCAATGAACTTCCCGGCGGGGGCGGGTGCACAGAGCGTGCTGCTATCATCGGATCAGCATCGGGCCGATTCATTATAGCCCAAGAGGGAATGGGCGGATTTGGCGCAAGGGTGAAAGCTGTGGCTTGAAAATGATATGGTTTGGAGTCGGTGTATTCCTCTTGCTGCGAACACAAGCAAGTGTGCGTATCATCCTGGTTTTGCTTGTCAGGCTGACCCTCGGTCGAGGATGAACAACATGACCTTGCCGGCTGTTGCTCCGGTGCGCACTCACCACCCAAAGCGCAACAGCACAAAGGGTTGAGTAGCAGCAGTGCCATGGAGAGCGCGCAGGCGTTTTTGAACCATACCATCATCGTAGCGATATAATAAGCTACGGTAAGGCTAACATGGGGCAGGGCACCTTGCAAGTTGATTCTGTCAGGAGGAAATGCGAAAACCCCTGACGTTTTCCAGTGGCGGGATTTCCGTGGAGAGCACGTTTTTGATAAAGTGAGCAAGGGTGCTCTCTTCAACAATTTCCCTGATAAACTCGTCTACTTCATCTTCCTCTCCCATGAGATTGAGCTCAACGGTGCCGTCCGGCAGGTTTTTCACATCCCCGATGACGTCAAAGCCCATGGCAAGCTGCTTGACCGTGTAGCGAAAACCAACCCCTTGAACTCTGCCCTCAAAAATGACTCGTTTGGCGATCATGGGAACAGCTTAAAGGATGTTCGGGCAGCTTGCCAGCAGGAGTGATTATTTTTTTCCTCGGAGGAAGTAGAAATTCGGGGTTTTATCTCTTTGCGTCCATGAAGTCATATATCCTTGCAGCTCGGCCAAAGACCTTGCCCGCGGCCATTGTGCCTGTCTGGGTGGGCTGTGCGCTCACCCTGCGTCTCACTGGGTCTTGGGATGGCTGGTTAGCATTTTACACCCTGGTAAGCGCTTTATGGATCCAAATAGCTACCAACTTTTTCAACGATGCCATTGACGCTGAAAAGGGGGCTGACACAGATGCGCGTCTGGGTCCGGTGAGAGCAACGGCATCAGGAAGGCTATCGACAAAAGCTGTCTACAGCGCGGCTGTGGTTTGTTTGTTGCTTGCTGCAGCCTTCGGTTGGCCGCTTTTTTTGGCCCGAGGTTGGCCCATGATCGCCATAGCGCTCCCATCGTTTTATCTGGCCTATGGCTACACTGGTGGACCCTTGCCGCTGGCATACAAAGGACTTGGTGAGTTGTTTGTGATTATGTTTTTTGGCTTGGTGGCGGTTGCCGGGACAGTCTTTGTGCAAACCGGCGAATGGTACCCGGAGTCACTGCTTGCAGGGCTGGCTGTCGGTTGTTTGTCAGCTGTGCTGATCTCGGTTAAC
>JBDQHQ010000008.1:0-19880 GCA_040264795.1 Akkermansiaceae bacterium
CCGAACAGTCCGAGTGCCAGACCGGAGACGTGTATCACTCCAAACCCCGCGATTGCGGCGGTCACCTCGATGCGGCAATGAGAACGATCGCAGAGGAAGGCGGTGTTCTACTCTAACTAAGACAAGAAGGCCGGGGTATTGGCTTACCGGCAAAAATTCATGCCTACAAACTACAAGAGCAAGGCTTGGATACCATCGAAGCCAATGAAAAGTTAGGTTATGATTCTGACTTGCGTGATTATGGTATGGGTGCCCAAATACTCCATGACCTTGGGGTGAGAAAAATCAAACTACTCACCAATAACCCGAAAAAAATCATCGGACTTGAGGGGCTATGACTTGGAAATTACGGAGCAAGTCCCCTTGAGTGTTGCTGCCAATCCTCACAACGAAAAATACCTACAAACCAAAAAGGACCGCATGGGGCATACTCTCTAGGGTTTGTCGGTCCGGCATTCTGGACTTGAGTCTCGTTTTCGTCTCTAAAGACTAGCCTCAACCCGTTTGGCAAAAGGAGGAATTGCGCAGCCAATGGCATCGGCAGTTGCACGCAGTAATTCAGCCTCACGGCTCTCCACGACACCATCATGCATGACAGCAAGGCCAAGCATGCGGACAAGCTGCTTTTTAACCATGGGAGCAGCCTGGTCAAATTTCTCAAGTGCCTCTCTGATAGCGTTCAGACCACAAGCAGTTGCTGGAGCCATATCCATCTGCCAGCCCCACTCTGTTATAGCTGCTTGATAAGCGCCTTCCATCTGATCCTCACCCCCTACTGCAGCCATCGTCGTTACTAAAATATTGGCCTCATTGACCAATTCTTCGATATTGCGATACTTGATTCTGCTCATTGACCTGGGTCTGAAATGCGAATCCAGATGACGCTCAACAATGTGTTGGAGCATAAACTCAAACAGGTCCACTTGCCCGTCACTGGCGATGAGCCACTGTGTGATTTCTACAAAACGTTCATACTCAGGTAATGACAAACGCCTCAGTGTTGGTATGGACAAATCAACCAAAGCTACTTTTTGTGAGGAATGCAATCCACCCAGCGCGTGATTCCAGTGCAGTGCCAGCTTTCCAGCATCCTCACCTGCACCGTTATTAATAAACATGATTTCCTCCTCACGGAGCTGATTGTCCTGAGCCAAGAGCAAACCAAAAATCAAAGCTTGAGCTTCTTCACGGTCATGACATGCGCGCGTCCATTCTTGATCCAGGCCCGCGTGGACTAGATGACCAACACCAGCATCAACTTCGGTGGCTTCGCCCAAACGATCTATTTGCGACTGGGAAACAGGTGGTTGATCCAGCCCGATTGATCCACTTAGCCCACTGATTCGAGCATCCTGTTGGGTATCACCGGAAGTCCTTCCCTCCGCCACATCAGGTAGCTCGGAAGCAACAAAATCACCGTCCCAGTCTTTCTGTATGGCTTTAATACGCACATCAAGAGGAGGGTGAGTGGCAAGCCCATAGCTGAACATGCCTCCGTCTGCAAAAAACAGATGACTCGCTTCGGCTGCCTTGGGAGCATTAATCCTCGATCCAAGTTGCTGCCCTCCAATCTTTTTTAAGGCACCTGCAATACCAGAGGGGTCTCGCGTAAACTGAACTGCTGATGCATCCGCGAGATACTCACGCTGGCGTGAAATAGCTGCCTGAATTAATCTACCAAAAAAGACTCCAATACTGCCAACCACCAACAGGGCGAGTCCGGCCAAAACAATGACGTAGACAACTCCAGCGCCATTATTTTTGCTATTGGAGCTACGCACGTGCATGAACCTCCATGCCTGAAAGAGCATACGGCCCACCATCGATATCATTAATATCCCGAATAGAAGCCCCATGAGCCTCATATTGAGCTTCATATCTCCATTTAAAATATGACTGAACTCATGTGCCACCACTCCTTGAAGCTCTGATCTACTCAGTCTTTGCAAGCAGCCGCGGGTTACAGCCACCACCGCGTTCCCTGGCTCCGTTCCAGCAGCAAAGGCGTTAATAGACGATTCATTGTCCATGATCCATATGCTAGGAACAGGAACTCCCGAAGCTATCGCCATTTCCTCGACCACATTGACCAGCTTGCGTTCACTGGTATCACTTGTATACGGATCTATCTGCCTCGCTCCCATCTCCCGGGCAACAACAGACCCCCCGGCATTGAGCTGCATCGTTTTAAATAAACTTCCAGTGCCCATGACCCCCCCGGTCCCTAGGGCGGTGGCAGTAAAAACACCCGGCATCCAGATATTTGGACTTCCACCGGTGTAGAGCATCGCCAAGTAGACAATGCCATACACGGATACGATGACTCCAATAATGGCTAAGACAAAGTATACCACCAACCATTTTGTCCTGCGTCTGGCGTCATCCTGTGCTGCAAAGAAGTTCATGACAATAAACGGACCAAGCCTGCGCTTGGCTCACGGCATTCAGAGGGCTTAGAATTCAACTTTTACAGCCTCTCGCTCGCTCTCTTCAGTCACTTCGAACAATGTCGCTTCAGCAAAATTAAACATACCGGCAATGATACTGGTCGGGAACACCTCGGTCTGGGTATTGTACTGAGTGACCGCATCATTGTAAGCCTGGCGCGAGAAGGCTATTTTGTTCTCTGTTGATGTCAGCTCCTCACTGACCTGCATCATGTTGGCGTTACTTTTTAGGTCAGGGTAAGCCTCAGAAAGGGCAAAAAGGCGACCGAGAGCAGCACCAAGCCCGCCCTCTGCGGCCATCAATGCCCCCATGGAAGATGCGTCCTCTGTGTTAGTATTTTGGCGTGCAGAGCTGGCCATGTTTCTTGCCTCGATGACAGCCTCCAAGGTTTCCCGCTCATGCTTCATGAAACCCTTGGCTGTTTCTACCAAATTAGGGATCAGGTCATAACGACGCTTAAGTTGCACGTCGATTTGCGCAAAGGCATTGCGGTAGATATTACGTAGTTTAACCAAGCCGTTGTAGGCTCCGATAACCCATAGGGCGATGACAAGAACAAGGCCTGCCAATACAGCGAGAATAACGATGATAGGTGTCATAATAGTCGAGTGGTTTGTTGATTTTGATGTTCTGAAACAGCAAAGCGGTGTGCTTCGTTGCCTACATTAGTCAACATCACCCGCTTTGCCATTATAAAAACAGAGCAGGATTATAGCACCACTCCAATGAGCGCATGAGCGGACAATGTCTAGTGACTCCGCCTACCGATGGCCAGTTTCTTCACATCCTCAAGCATCATGTATACCGAAGGAACGAGCAATAGCGTGATGAAGGTTGCAAAGAGAATACCGAAGCCAAGCGAAACTGCCATAGGAACCAAAAATCGCGCCTGCATATCAGTCTCAATCAGCATAGGCATCAGGCCCGCGAAGGTTGTCAATGAAGTGAGCAAAATCGGACGGAAACGTGCCGCACCGGCATTGTGCACGGCTTGAATCAGGCTACCCTCTTCTTTTCGATGGCGATTCACATACTCCACTAAAACCAAACTGTCGTTAACAACGACTCCGGCCAGGGCAATAATTCCACACAGTGACATAATACTAAGATCCATGCCCATCAGAATGTGCCCCGCCACAGCCCCCACAATGCCGAAGGGAATGACACTCATCACAATAACCGGCTGGATATATGATTTGAGCGGGATGGCCATCAGCACATAAATTCCTAACAGCGCAAAGATAAACTTCACGCCCATCTCTGAGACAGAATCTTTTTGGTCTTTTTGTTCACCAAGATAATCCCATGCTACTCCTGGAAACTGGGTCGACAAATCTGCAAGAACCTCGCTATTAAAGCGTGAAACCACCTCATTGGCATTGGCTCTGGCACGGTCAATATCAGCACTAATCTTAATGGAGCGCTTACGATCCACCCTGTTAATTGATGCCGGGCCTCGGGAAGGACGAGCAGTGGCCACGTCAACAAGAGGCACCTCATCCCCATTGGCTGTCCTTAGCCTGACGTCCTCGAGATTTTCAATGGATTTTCTCTCCTCAGCCGGGTAACGGACCATCACCTTGAGTTCATCCCGCCCACGCTGGATACGCTGTACTTCCTCACCATAGAATGACTGCCTGATCTGCGTGGCAATGGATTGCAGATTAAAACCCATAGCCCTGCCTGCAGAGGTGAGCTCTTCATAGACAAGTTCGCGTTTACCCAGGCGGTTGTCCGTCGAAATGTCTTTAACACCCGCATAGTTCTGCAACGCAGTGGTAATGTGCTCAGCTGCGTCCCTGAGCACTCCAAGATCACGTCCTGAAATTTCGATATCAATTGCATTACCACTGGCACCGGTCTCTTGGCGAAAACTCAACTCCACCACTCCGGCAATCATACCTATCTCACGGCGCCACTCGGCAATAAATTCATCTGCTGATATGCTACGATTTGAGGCCGGTGTCAGTTCCACAGTCACCTCACCGAGATTGCTGCCAATAGGTATTCGTTCAGCCCCAAAACCCATCTGAAACGGCTGCGTGCCAGCTGTGGCCAAAATATGCACTGATATTGGATTACCACTGCTATCCGTGTAGCGGGCTCCCATTTTGTGCGCCGCTTTTTCAATCTTTTGAATTTCCAGCTGGGTCGTTTTGAAAGGCACTCCCTTGGGCATCTCAAGCTTGGCGGTCACCACATCACCCTCAACTTTTGGCATAAACTCAAATGGCACCCATTTCCCCATTACCAGACCAACAACCACCATCAGCAGAGCTACAAAAACCGCCCACACAGAATAGCGATGACGAAGACAACTCATCAGAACCGGCCTGTAGATCTTCTCCGTAAATGTTTCCAAGCCCTTGGCAACCCGACGCTGAATGCGGAAAATAAGGTTCACCTTGTCTCCCTCCGTGTGTGGCTTGAGTAGGGCGAGGTGGGCAGGCAAAACAAGCTTTGATTGCAATAATGAGAACATCAGCACCGGGATCACAATCAATGGAATATTGGGCCATATCTTGCCACTCACACCACTGATACCAAGCATCGGCGTGAATGCTGCCATGGTTGTTAACACCCCGAAAACAACTACCGTTCCGACCTCATGGGTCCCCCTCCAACTTGCCTCACGGGGATGCTCACCATTCTGGATGCGCCGATACACATTTTCACCGACAATAATGGCATCATCGACAACAATCCCGAGAACAAGAATAAACGCGAACAAGGAAATCATGTTGATGGAAATACCAAGCTCAGGCATGAGCCAAATCCCACCTGCAAAGGATGCCGGAATTCCCAGAGCTACCAAGAATGCCAAGCTCGGCCTGAGAAATAAAGCGAGGACCAGACACACAAATAGCAAACCAGTCGCCCCATTTCGCATCAAAAGACCAAGGCGCCCTTTGAGCAACTCGCTCGTATCATTCCAGAGTTCCAATTCAACACCCTCGGGCAATTGTCGGGGCGCAATGTTATCAATGTAGTCTTTGACAGCATCTGATATCAGCAATGCGTTCTGCTCACCGGTTCGGTAAACATTCACCAGCACTGTGGGCCTACCATCAAAATGTGAGCTGATATCAACATCTTCAAAGCCATCCACAATACTTGCTATCTCCCGCAATAATAGCACAGAACCATCCGCTTTGGTGGAAACAACAATATCTTCAAACTCCTTTGCCCTCTGACGCTTTCCCTTGGCCCTGATCACCACCTCCCCAGCTGTGGTGCGTATCGATCCACTGGGCAAATCGAGTGATGATTTGCGCACAGCGTCAGCCACTTGTTGTAAGCTGAGCTTGTGGCTTCGAAGTGTTTTTTCTGATACCTCAATGGATATCTCGTACGGTCTGACACTGGTCAGTGTTGCTTTGGTAATGCTGGGCTCACCCCTGAGCATACGGTTCATTTTGGCAAAGATGCCATCGGGTTGAGGAGCCTTGTAATCCAATAAACCGTCACGGACGATTTCACCAAGCTCACGTGTCGTTTTCTCATCAGCGTCAGCTGAAACCGCAATGCTCATCACCTGAACATCCAGCCTCGCCTCTTCGAGGGTTGGCTTTTCCGAATTTTCAGGGAAATTGGTGATCGCATCCACCTTGGTTTTAAGGTCTCCCATTACGTTACGTACGTCGTAACCAGTTTCCACCTCGACGGTAACTGCCCCCATGGATTCCGTTGCTGTGGATGTCACTCTTTTGATCCCGTCGACATCGGCAATCGCATCCTCCAAAGGCAATAGTATACCATCTTCAACCTCCTCAGGTGTGGCATTGGGGAATGGAACTTGAACCAAGACAGCATCGAGTGAAATGTTGGGAAACACCTCTTTTTTGAGCTTAAACCAGGTAGTGATGCCCGCCAGCATTACCAACAACATAAAGAAGTTGGCGGCAACGTGGTTTCTACTGAACCATTGAATGGTTTTTTGCATATCTCGGGCTTAGTTCTTCCTTATTCCATCTCGTCTCCGGCATCCTCTTGAATAGCGACTTGCATCCCCGAGACCGGCGTTTCCATAGGACTGACAATCACTTTGACCCCATCATTCAATCCTGAGGATATAAGCACACTTTTCTGGAGGGTACGGGCCAGGGTAACCGGAACTATTTCCAATTTACCTGCGGCGTTTACCGTAAGCAGCGTGTTATCCTGCCTCAATGCACTGCGAGGAATTTTCATAACTTGCTCCATTTCTCTTCCCTGTATTTCTGCCTCCACAAACAGGCCAAGTGGCGGCAAGCGATAGGAACCCGCCTCGTTTCCAGCATTGATACTCACTACCAAATAGACGGTCATGGTTTGCTGATCCACCACCCCCTCGCTGCGTGTCACTGTGCCATTCCATTCTCTGCTCACTCCCCCAATCACAGCCTTGGCAACTACCTCGGATCCTATCACCTCGTCTTTTTGAAGATAGCCTAGTTCCTCGAGTGTTACCGGAACACGAGCTTCAAAAGCATCTGCCGAGTATAAATCAGCTAGCCGGGCACCAATGATTACATAAGAGCCCAAGTCGGTGTAAGTTGCTGCAACACGGCAACGGTAGGGAGCACGCAATTTAGTGCGGTCCAGATCGCGGGTTGCTTTTTCAACAGCTGCCTGGGCAGAGTGAATATGGGCTTGAGCACTTTTAATCTGAGGTTTGCGCAGGACCAACTCAGAGGGCTCCCCCCGACCCAGTTTTCCCCAGTCACGCTTCGCTTGCTGCGCGCGGGCTTGTTCTTGAGCCAACAACAACCTGGCATCTGCCAGTGAAGATTCTGCCGCAGCGAGGGCCGACACATAATCCGAGCTGTCGATCTCCAACATCACCTCATCGGAAGCAAACTCACCACCCACTTCAAACTTTGGCGACACTTTCACCACCCTCCCCATGACCTCGGATGCTGCCTTGGTTTGTCTGACCGCATCTACCCTTCCCTGGGTTTTGACAACTAATTGCTCCGTATTGGATCTGACCTCCAATACTTTTACCACTGGGATGACCCGGGGGGGTAACTCCTTGTCGGCCTCGGGCCCATGATCCTTGAGATATTTCATCAATAAGAAACCAATGAGCAAGACCACCACCAGGGCGATCACCTTGGACCGATGAATCCATCTCTCAGACTTCCCATGCTCACCTGATTGCGAATGTTCTATTTCCTCACTCATCATTAATTCTTGGTTGGTTGCTTCAATTCAAAACCACCTCCGAGGGCAAGGTGGAGGTCTACGCGATTCACTAACCTCAACCTGCGCAGGCTGACGTATTGTGACTCAAGTTGTATTTTGCGAGTTTGGGCAGCAAATAGGGTCAGCACATCACCATTACCTTCCCTGAAGTCATCCTCAGCAGCCTGAGCGGCATCTCTGGCCAAGTCCCGCGCCTCACGAATCTCTTGTTCCCGCCGCTGTAGCCACTGCTCACTTGCCAACGCCTGCTCCACTTCACCAAAGGCATTGAGAACAGTTTGGTGCAGGGCAGAGAGAGCTTCACGCTGTCTTGAGTCACGGACACGGATCTCACTACGAACCCGCCCACCTGTTAGGATGGGCTGTAATAAACTTGCCCCAACAGCCCACACACCAAAGTCACTATTGATGATATCACTCAGTGACTCGGTGGTCGTGCCAGCACTCCCGGTAATTTTAAAACTCGGAAAAACGGCTAACTTGGCTTCTTTGATGCGCTTCACTGTTGCTGCGTAACGTCTCTCAGCTGCTATGATATCTGGTCTGCGCAACAATAGCTCCGAGGGCAATCCCGCAGGTGGTGATGGTCCCATCTTGGCCAGCTTTTCTCGCCCCTGCATTGAGGCTGCAGGATACCTCCCCACCAACAACTCAAGCTGCCGACGAGCGGCAGCCTGATTACTACGTTTTTCGGCAAGCCCCGCCTTTGCTGTAGCGACGTCCGTTTGAGAAAGCCTTACCTGTGAGGCAGAGCCACCCTCAGCGCGCATATCTCTCTCATAGCGATCTCTGACGGACTCCTCGGTTTGTTGTCTGATACCTAGCGCCTCTTTTGCCAGTGATACTTGCTGGTTTGCTTCAGCAAGTGCGAACCACGCCTTGCATACCTGTGCTGCAAGTGAGGCCCTGGCAGCTCGATACTCTTGCCCCCCAGCCTGCCAGTCTGCGAGAGCTGCAGATTTCTCAGCACGGGCACGGCCCCAGATATCGAGCTCCCAATCGACATTGAGATCCACACCGTAACTCTCCGATATGTTCGATCCTCCGAAGGGGAAACCAACGAACCTGGTCTTACGACGGTCCGCATTAGAACTCAAAGATAGCTGTGGTTTTGCCAATGCTCCGGCAACACGGGCAGCCTCAAGTGCGCGCTCAAGGCGCTCAGCTGCAATACTCATCTCGTAATTACCCCGCAATGCTTGCTCCACCATGGAGCTTAGCTCAGCGTCTCCAAATCTTTGCACCCAGTTGGCATCAACACCGGATTTTGCCTGCTTCGTCGCGGACCAACTCTCTGGCACTGGTTGAGTGATATCAACCAACATCGACTCAGGTGGCTTGGCGACACAACCAAACAAAAAAACCACCCCCCCCAGTAGAAGCATGGGCCTCATGACTGTGCTCCTTTCTCAACAAGAAAACCGGCTTCACAAAAATCAATCATCTCCTGAAATTGTTCCTCGGCATCGGGCTCTCCGCAGGCGCCGTCCGTCAAGCTGTGTAACAAGTCGCCATGCAGCAGGGATTGAGCCATGACTCCAAAAGTGAAATGAAGCCGCCACAGGACGAGCTCTGTGGTCAAATTGGGTGCAGCATCCAATAGGGCACGGGTGAAGGCTTCCGCTACTTTTTTGATCCCAGGAATCATATCCTCAGGCAATCCCCCCTGATGATCGATCACGCATCTCCCCATCAATTTAAAAAACAGCTTTTCGCTCATCTCACTACGTTTAACGACCGTGAGAAAGGGTCTCATGAAAGCCTCCAAAATTTCTCTCACTGTGGCAATACGCCCGCCATCGGTAAGTTCCTCAATGAGCCTGATGCGCTCTTCATTCACTGGCTCGATGTAGCGGCACTGAATTTCCTCAAATAACTTTTCCTTACTGCCAAAATGATAATTCACAGCAGCCACATTCACCTCCGCTTCATTGGTAATGTCGCGCAAAGATACTGATTCGAAGCCGTGCTCTGCTACGAGCCGCTCGGTCGCCTCCAGGATCAGTGACTTGGTGGTATGCTTTTTCGCCAACATTCAAGCATATGATTAAAGCATCTGCTTGAAATATCAAGTTATTTCCCCGAAATACCTCTAGAACCTAATTGTTTGCATTCCTCAAGAACCTCACAATAGAGATTTTCTTTCCATTTTTCCGAGTCGGACTTGCCAGCACAGGCGCTGACAGTCTAGCTTCCAGCCATGAAAATAGGTTTGATCGGATGCGGAAGAATGGGAAGTGCCTTGATCAAGGGTATCGCGAAGTCTGGTATCGCTACTGTTGATACGATCTCAGTCTTCGACCCCAACGAAGATTCTGCAAACTCGTTGATCCATGAAATCGGTGTAGTCGGCGTCAAGAGCAACCTTGAGCTTGCGACCCATTCACAAACCATCCTTCTTGCTGTAAAACCCCAGTATATTACTACCGTGCTTGAGGAAATCGCGCCGGTGCTCACGCCCGATCATTTGCTCATCTCAATTGCTGCGGGGGTTACGCTGGCAAAAATGGAATCCACCTGCCCAGCGAGAACCCGCATTATTCGTGCCATGCCCAATACCCCAGCGCTCATTGGCCTCGGAGCAACGGGCATAGCCCCGGGCACACAAGCCAGCGAGCAGGACCTTGCTACAGCAAGCCAGCTGCTTGAGTCTGTGGGCATCGTCAGTGTTACCGGAGAGCCGCAAATGGATGCCGTGACCGGTCTCTCCGGCAGTGGGCCCGCTTATGTTTATACCTTCATCGAGTCTCTGGCCATGCAGGCAAAAGAAGAAGGCCTGCCACCGGAAGAGTCACTTAAACTAGCCACCCAGACCGTCATTGGTGCTGCCCGTATGATCGAGCAAACCGGTATGTCCCCCCGCGAACTCATTAACCAGGTTACCTCCCCGGGAGGCACCACGCTGGCAGGGCTTGCTGCGCTTACCGAACATGGATTTGAAAAAAGTATCGCCGCTGGTGTGCACGCTGCATCGGAAAGATCTCGGCAATTAGCAGCTGAATCCTGAAAGTCACAGGCACAGGCAACGTATTATTGATCTAAATACCGGCACATTCCCGATTCCGTTTGCCAAAACGTTCATCGGGCATTAAGCTACTTATGCCATCGGCATTCAATCTAACCAACAATAATTATATGGGACCTCTCGGATATCCAGAAATGGTGGTCATTTTTTTGATCATCCTACTTCTCTTTGGAGCCAAAAAACTGCCCCAACTTGCTCGCGGACTGGGCAAAAGCATGGGTGAGTTCAAAAAAGCCAAGGACGAGTTTGAGCATGAAATCACCCGTGCTGAGGATGAGGTAACTCATGACAGCGCACAACAGACAACAAGCTCACCGCAAAACCAGCCGCGTGCATCAAATGACGCAGCGGAGCTAAGCAACACAAAGCAGCCGAGCGATAAAGAAGCTGAAAACAAGAGCTAACCTTGCCAAGGTCATCGGCTTTTTTGCATGTTTAGCTACAAGCTAATATCTTCCATCAAGCATGCCCCGATTCTCATCGGGGCATTTTGCTGCTTCCATCTTGCCAACTGCAGCGAAGAAAAGCCCTCTACCGAGAAATGGGAAACAGCATCTCGTAACACATCCGAGAGCATTACTGACGCGGCGCTATCCACTTCCAGCGTTAAAGACCAGGGACAAGCAAAAACCGATAATGCTGGAAAGAATAGCGAAGTCCGGTTTCTGGCCTACAACTTGAAGAACTACCTCAGCATGCGCCGTTATTTGGATGGCAAGCCGGTCTTCAAGGAAAAGCCCATCAAGGAAGTCGATGCCATTGTGCAGATCATTGCCTCGGTCAAACCTGACGTGCTCGGGGTGTGTGAGATTGGAAAACAAAGCGATCTGGAAGACCTCCAGAAGCGTCTCGCCATTGCGGGTCTTGAACTACCTCATACGCATCGGGTTCATGGTACTGATAAAACACGAGCACAAGGCTTGCTCTCCAGATACCCCATTACCATGACAGCCTTGCCGAAAAAAACCAACTACACCATAGAAGGCAGGTCTTTTGGTATCAGCCGAGGCATTTTAGATGCCAGTGTGGAGTTGCCAAATCGAACGGTCCGCTTGCTAGGCGTTCACTTTAAATCAAAACGTCCCATTCAGGAGGCTGACCAAGCTCTGATGCGACGCAATGAGAGCTTACTACTGCGCCAACACATCGTAGATATCATGGCAGAAGATCCTGAAACCCAATTACTGGTTTATGGTGATTTTAACGACACCAAAAATAGCAAATCAGTGTCGAGTATTCGGGGGCGATCCAATAGCAATACTCACATGAAAATCATTGAGCTCTCCGATACCCGTGGAGAAAATTGGACTCACCACTGGAAACACGAAGATATCTACTCCCGGATCGATTTTGTGATGGTTAACTCCAGGCTGGAGTCCCACATCAACAAGAAAGAGAGCAAACTACTCGATCCACACAACTGGGAAACAGCAAGTGATCACCGGCCTTTGCTCATCCTTATCGATTGATTGAGAGTCACTCAAATCATTCCCAAAAGAGCCAGCATTCTACCCGTCTTGCCCTTCTCCACCCGGTAGCTGTAGTAGGTATTAACTTCACTCGCTGTGCATATTCCGGCATCGGTGTATTGTTTTTCGGGCACTCCCGCAGCCAAAACCTGCCGCCGGATTTCAGACGCGAAATCCACTTCATAGGCTGGCGGTCTGATACACGGGGAAAGAGCCACCACCAAATCCTTGGGCGATGAGCCAAACTCATCTGTCATTTGTTGGATCGCTTTGCCGGTGATATTCGCCTCGGTGCCCTTCTTACCCGAATGCAAGAGCGCAATGACCCGGCAAACCGGATCGTGTATGTAAACGGCTCCACAATCCGCCACATAAATACCCAATAGATCACCGGTATTTGCCGTGATCAGGCCATCCACTCCGGCCCACGTCTGAGCAGGGTCATCTCTGCGAACTAGGGCAATATCCGCCCCGTGAACTTGCTCAGCCAAATGCAACTGATTCCAGGAAAAACCGAGTTTTTTGACCGTATGTTCATGCGCAGGCTTCAGCCTGGCGACTACTTCATCTTTTTCAAAACCAAGCTCAATCCCGGGAACGCGCCCCACAAAGTCAGCGCAAATCGATGGGTCACTACTTAGCGATGACAAAAAAAGGGGCACTTGCGTCATTGGCTTAAAGCCTTAACGCAAATGCCCCGATGTGCAAGCTTACTCGACCTCCTTATGGGGGGATTGAGAGCTTATTGCTAGTGTCTTACTGAGACTGGCCACCAAGGGCTCGTCTCACGTGATCCACCGTATCAGATTCTTCCTCGTCCATGTCTGACATGATGTCAGAAAGGTTGGAAGCAATCTCACGGCGCATGCGTGCAACTAACTCAGCACCCTTTTGGGTAATGCGGACCATGATCTTGCGACGATCTTCGGCTGCATGCACACGCTCAACATAGCTTAATTTCTCTAGACGATCTACCAGGCCGGTTGCGGCCGCGGTAGAGTGACCCATCTTCTTGGCGATATCTGACATGGTCAGATATTCCTCGCTGGAAAGATAAGCCATCAGGAAGAACTGCGGGAAAGAAATATTTCCACGGTTCAACTCGCTAGACAGATTAAGGATGCAAGAGCGCTGTGTAAACAGAACGAAGTCTGCAAGGCGATCCGTATCGACGGAGCTAGTATTGGAGGGACTAGTTTTCATATTATTTTGTGTTTATTAGTGTTTTAGTAATCACCAATTTGAACACAGTTGCAGAAGTAGAATACATAAAAGATCAATACCCTTCAAGCTTTTATTTCTGTTTTTTCAAATAAAAATACCCCATAGATCATTTCTTTTTATATTTTTTGGGCTTTAGGGCACACTTTTGATAAGATCCATCAGATAGTAAGTTGCTCAGGCTTATTACTATTCAGAGACTTTTGGAGCCTCTAATTAGTATGGCTTTTACGAATATAAACAGCATCCCCCACCCTTACCGATCCGGAGCGGATATCTGCCGCTACATGCTCACCCAACTGCTCACCCGTGGGCAGGAGGTTGGCACTGCGCCCCTCACCTTGGCTTTGAACAGTCTCACCATCGAGGACAACCCACTTTCCGTATTTGCGGATAAGGACAAATTGAGCGTCTTCAACGACTTGATATACTCTTCCAGCGAGACGCTTGTCCTTATTTTTTACAACCAAAGGAGGCTTTTGAACCGGGCCAGCACAGGCACCAAGCATTAATATCAGCGAGCATAACATGAACAATGACCTAAGCATTTTTGTCTTTGGCAT
Organism: Akkermansiaceae bacterium; assembly: GCA_040264795.1. Taxonomy (GTDB): domain Bacteria; phylum Verrucomicrobiota; class Verrucomicrobiia; order Verrucomicrobiales; family Akkermansiaceae; genus Oceaniferula. The sequence continues at coordinate 13,914 of JBDQHQ010000008.1, forward strand.
TAGCAGGCTTAACAGAATCTCCGGCATCATCTTTACAAATCTAGATTATCCTCAACGGATAATAGCAAAACACTTTTATGCTGCAAATGTCAGATTTCAGGACTATCCATTATCACAGGAATGGATGAACTATCTCGCCCACTTGATACTCGCTGATGATACCGATGCTTCCCGCATTGGAAACTTACTGGGAGACTTTACCCGCGGCACTATCTCTAGCCTGGAGGATATTTATCCCACCGAGCTCGTGAGAGGTATCCAAATGCACCGGGCGGTAGACCGCTTCACTGACTCGCATCCGGTTTTCAAAAGCGCGCGCAAGTTGCTTTCCCCAGACAGGCAGAGATTTGCAGGCGTTATTCTCGACATTATTTTTGACCACTACCTCAGCATCCACTGGCATAATTATTATCATCAACCGCTCGAGCTTTTTACCAGAGATGTTTATCAAGCTCTGGATGAGCACCCGGAGTGGCGAGCCGGAAGGCTCGCTCAGGTCTTTCCCAGGATGAAGGAAGAGAATTGGCTCATGACTTACACTACCGTAAATGGCATTGAACTTACTCTGCAAAGGATCTCACGCAGGGGCAAAAGAACGGCTCAAATTGCCGGTGGTATCCATGACCTTCGAGAGAACTACGCTGAACTGGAGGCACACTTCCAAAACCTCATGCCTTGCCTACTCGACTTCGCCAAAACTTGGAAAAACAACCACTGATATTGGGCCGTTAGCGCACTTCACCATCAACGAGTGTTTTCCATACCCTGAAATCATCTTCCAGAATGGCAATATCAGCACAGTATCCAACCTCGATTTTCCCAACCCCTTCGATACCCAGAGACTCAGCCTGGTTCAATGAGGTTGTTTTGACGAGTTGATCCAAGGGCAAGCCTGTCCACTCATGCACGTGACGCAGTCCCTCATTGTAGCGCAGAATACTACCGGCAAGAGCCCCTGAATCCTTGAGCCTCGCCTTGCCTTGGCTGACCACTACATCCAACCCACCTAACTTAACCTCACCGGACTCCAGCCATGAACCACTCATGGAGTCGGTAATGAGCATGATCAGCTCAATGGATTTCATTTCAAAGGCAAGTTTTACAAAGTCAGGGCACAGGTGGATACCATCACAAATGAGTTCCAGCTTTAGCTCGTGATCCAATAGCCCGGATCCAATCATGCCGATCTCCCGGTGATGCAAACCACTCATGGCGTTACCGAAGTGCGTGAGGTGAGTGAGTCCGGCCTCTTTAGCCAGCATCATCTCTCTATGTGTAGCTGATGAGTGTGCTGCTGAGCATACGATCCCGACAGCACTTGCCTCGCGAATACAATCGTAAGCACCAGCAACATCTGGGGCGATAGAGAGAACCGAGACAGGTGCAATCTCATGAATACGTTTCAACTCCTGCCAGTCAGGTTTACGCACAAATTGCAGATTTTGTGCACCGGCATTCAATGAGTTGATGTAAGGCCCCTCAACATGAAGGCCAGGTGTTTTGACATAATTTTGCGCACTGAGGTATCGCGCACATTTCGCCGCGATCTCTTCCAATAATTCCTGTGGCTGGGTCAAAGTGGTGGGCAACCAGGTGGTGACGCCCTCGCGTAACTTTTGCTCGGCAATGGCATAAATGCTCTCTTCATCATTGTCGCAAACATCTTTGCCATTAGCACCGTGTGCATGAATATCAATGAAACCAGGCATGACATAGCGACCAGCTGCATCGATGATTTCATCCGCCTCGAAAGAGTGATCGCCAGCTTGATGGAGGGCAGTTATCTTACCCGCCTCAATTTCAATCGATCCTCCCTGAATATCAATATCCGGGGAAATGACATGAGCATTATGGATGAGTAATTTCATCTGCCAGAGTGAGTCGTTAAACTCCTAGTTTTTGCCAAGAATGAGATCCTTGGACTTCCAGAAATATGACAAGCCCGACACCACCGTCAGCGCAACGGCAGGCCACAAAGAAAGAGGGAATACAAGATGATCCTTATCAGATAAATATTGGAGTCCCGTAATCAGAGCGTTACTGGAATCAACTGATTTAAAAGTGAGGTGAACGAGTGCTGTAATGATAAAGATGAGTTGGAATGTCGTCTTCCATTTACCAAGATTATCTGCAGCGATTACTTTGCCCTCCTCGATAGCAATTTGTCTGATCCCAGTCACCAGAAACTCGCGACAAAGAATTAAGGCGGTGACCCAAACCGGGCATAAACCTTCAGCTGACAAATAAACAAAACCCGAGCAGACCAGAATCTTATCAGCCAAGGGGTCGAGAAGCTTACCCAGTGAAGTGACCAGACCCATTCTGCGAGCAAGATATCCATCAAGCCAATCAGAAATGGCTCCGAGCACAAACGCCGTCAGGGCAATAGAATAACCAACGAGCCCCTCCGCAGATGCTGCGATGCAAAAAACAGCTGTCAAAATGAGACGAAAAAGTGTGATTGAGTTGGGTAAATTCATAAATAAGGATAATGGCAAAAGTCTTCTTGCAGTGAGCTGAGTCACAATATGGCCATAATCAAAGAGCTCGGCAATACCGGCTTCTTAAAAAATCACCCTTGTGATGGACTGACATTCTGCGCATTTGGACAAGTTGATGTTGATTCAGTTGTCATCTCATGAATAATCCGCCCTCACAACGCATCAACGCATTTTATGGAAAAATCAGATTTTGGCCTTATAGGCTTGGCTGTCATGGGACAAAACCTCGTTCTCAACGTGGAAAGCCGCGGCTTCCAAGTATCCGTCTACAACCGTACTACCGCAACGATGGCCGAATTCATCGACCAAAACCCCGGCAAAAAGCTGTTAGGTTGCGAGACTCTGGAAGCATTTGTCGATTCACTGGCCAGCCCCAGAAAAATACAAATCATGGTCAAAGCAGGAGGCCCTGTCGATGCGGTCATTGAGTCACTGATACCACTTCTCGACAAAGACGACATCATCATTGATGGCGGCAACTCACTCTACACAGATACCGAGCGCCGGGACAAATGGTGCGCGGAGCATGGGCTTCGCTTCATTGGCGCAGGAGTGTCAGGTGGAGAAGAGGGGGCACTCAAGGGTCCCTCGATCATGCCAGGAGGTCCTCAAAGTACCTGGGAAGTGATGCAGCCTATATTTGAAGCTATCTCTGCCAAAGTGGACGGTGAGCCCTGTGTCGTCCACATTGGAGAGGGAGGAGCGGGCCACTTTGTCAAGATGGTGCACAACGGTATTGAGTATGGTGACATGCAGCTCATCTGTGAGGCCTACAACATCTTCAAAGCTGCAGGTTTTTCAAACGAAGAACTCGCCGATATTTTTGCTGAATGGAATGCGGGTGACTTGGAGAGTTTCCTGATTGAAATCACAGCTAACATCTTCAAGCAAATTGACCCTGAGACAGGTCAGCACATTGTAGATCTCATCGTTGACAAAGCAGGCCAGAAAGGCACCGGCCGCTGGACCATGATGGAGGCAGTGGATCACGCTGTGCCGCTCTCCTGCATCGGAGCCTCGGTGGAAGCTCGAATCCTATCTGCTATTCGCGAACAACGCATTGCTGCATCCAAAGTGCTTACCGGACCATCCAACACTGAATTCCAATGCAATGATCTGAGCAAAAAAGATCTCATTGAAAAAGTACGCGACGCTCTTTACGCATCGAAAATCGTCTCATACGCGCAGGGCCTCGACTTGATATCCAAAGTAGGATCAGAAAAAGGCTGGGATCTCCAATTGGGTGAAATCGCCAAAATCTGGCGTGGTGGCTGCATTATCAGAGCACGCTTTCTCAACAGGATCACCGAGGCCTACCAAAGCTCCGAATCCCCCACCAATCTCATGCTCGCGCCGTTCTTTACCGATGTGCTCACCCATGCGCAACAAAACTGGCGTGAAGTGGTCTCCCTTGCAGCTCTCAACGGCATCCCGGTTCCCAGTTTCAGCGGGTCCTTGGCGTATTATGACAGCTACCGTAGCGAACGCTTACCCGCTAACCTCTTACAAGCCCAACGGGACTTCTTCGGTGCCCACACCTATGAGCGCCTGGACAAGCCTGAGGGAGAATTCTTCCACACAGATGACTGGCCGGCACTCATTGAGTAAGCTTGCCGGGAAAACCACAGATCTGTTTAATAGCTAGAGCGCTTGCTCTAGTCCTGATCAGGGCTCATTGACCGCATTGATCAGTTCACGAAGCCTGCCGAAGTTGCGGTGCCGCTGACGGAACACAAGCCGGGGTAGGGAGTCAAGTTGGGGTTCATCACTTTCGGCATCCAGTGGACCGGACTGCACAAAATCACCACTCTTAAGAACGTCTTGAAAATCTTTGCGCAGCCTCTTCATATGGCTGCTGCTGAGTTCCTTTTGTAAGCGAATGACAATCTTATCGCCAACGTAGCGGTAGGAGTGAAAATTCGAGTAAAAACGTTTCACCTCTTCGACCGCCTCATCGATGTCATCGGTAACCTTGAATAAGGCAAAATCACTTTCAGATATCATGCCTAAACGGCCGAGATGCTCCTCAATGAACTGCCGCCAGAATTTCCAATACGTGCCCCCTTTCGCATCGATCAGCACGAGCGGGTAAATTCTTGTTTTACCCGTCTGGATCAAGGTCAGAGTTTCAAAAATCTCGTCCATCGTACCAAAGCCGCCAGGAAAGGCTACCACGGCATCAGACTCTTTGACAAAGGAGAGCTTGCGCGTAAAAAAGAAATTAAAATCGACTAATTTCTCATCCCCTCTGATGAAGGCATTGGCAGATGATTCAAAGGGCAGATTGATGTTCAGGCCAAAGCTATCATCGCGACCCGCGCCCTCATTACCTGCTGCCATGATTCCCGGCCCAGCTCCGGTAATCGTCATAAAACCGGCATCACGCATCTTGGCTGCGAATTCGACTGCTGCCTTGTATTCGTCCTCCTCGGGATCTGTTCTTGCTGAGCCAAATATCGAAATCTTGCGGCAATTACGATATGGATAAAACACCTCATTAGCGATACGCATCTCCTTGAGCGCGCGGTTCATCGTCTTAAAGTCCCCCTCAGTCACGGCACCCCGTGAAATACGAATTGCTGATATCAGCATCTCTGCGAGGAGACAATTATCCGAACCTCCTGAGATTTCACTGGCTAAAGCCATGATCTTGTCATCGAGGGCCTTCTCACCTGTAGAACCTATAAACGAACAGGACTGCTCATGGATCATGCCTCCGGTGAAATCTCTCTCCTGGGGAATCTTGGTCGGGTGGACGTGGGTACTCATAATGTCTATGGCTATTATCTTAAGAATCTGTTGTGGCCCGATGGAAGGGCTAATGTATTACCGCATGGCAATGATGATGTCTGTGGACCCATGAATATGAGCTTCATACTGTCAACGCAGCCGAAATTTCCTGCAAACGGTGCAAGCGTTCAAGTGCCTGACCGGAATCAATCAACTCAGCGGCTAATTGAACACCCTCTCCGAGAGTATCGGCCAAACCAGCACACGCCAGACCGGCACCCGCATTAAGCAGCACCATTTCGCGTTTGGGTCCTGTTTCCTTGCCACTGAGAATCTCGGTGAGAATAACCGCGTTTTCTTCGGCATCACCTCCGACGAGGTCCTGCACGTCACAAGGAGACATACCAAAATCCTCGGGCTTTACCTCCTCATCAACAAGTGACTGATAGCGCCCTGATTTGCATATTCTGGTAGGCCCCAGCAAACTCACTTCATCAACAGGGCCTCCATCTGCCGTGCTCCCATGCACAACCCAAGCACTGTCACGGCCAAGACGTTGTAAGATATCAGCAAAAACAGAATCCATATCAGGATCACAAACACCAACCAGCTGACACTCCGGCCGGGCCGGATTGAGTAAAGGTCCTATTAGATTGAAAATGGTTCTGGTCCCCTCTTGGGCGAGCATCTTACGGACTCCGACGACCGCCTTGAATGCCGGGTGATACATTGGGGC
>JBDQHQ010000009.1:0-19323 GCA_040264795.1 Akkermansiaceae bacterium
CCTGAATGGTAATGTTCTTGGTTCGCTCCTTGCCGGTTTTCAGATCACGCAGCCGAATAACGGTGCGGATGTCGCGATCCAGCGATGACGTGATGGTGAACGGGATTTGAACGTTTTCGCCAATGATGCCATAAGTGGGAGCTGTTACATTGGAGATGTCCAGGTCGGGAAGGCGTTTTTCACTGCCGACGGGTATTCCAAACAAGGGAACCTGACGACGCCTCATGACTTGCGCTGCCGCAACCGGCTGAACCCCTGTATTCCAATCTCCATCCGTCAGAAGTATGATTGCGCGTAAATGGTTATGGTTTTGCAGGGTGGTCTCAATCGCGGAATGGATGTCAGTGCCGGCGAGCGCCTGGCTTGCCACGTCTGTGTTTTGAGGAGGAGCAGAAAAAGGGATTTGGGTGACCCGGTTGTCTTTGTCCTTTTTCAGGGTGTTGAATTGATCACTTGCGAGAGCTTCTTCTATCCACTCAGCTCGGGATACGATTTCCTGATTGGCACTCAGCGATGGGGGTAGGATGGCGTCTACCGTGTTGGTAGAGCGTGATGCATCGTGGAGTATGACAATCTCCGGTTTGGATGTGGGGTTGATGACAGTACGCCACTCGGGCTCCCATAGCATGAGTACCGTGATGAGGCCGCAAAGGAAGCGTAATGACTCGAGAATGAATGATCGCCTCGGTCTTGCTGAACGCTTGATGGAGAGGAAACACAAAACGCCAATCAAGAGCAAGGCACCTATGCCAAGCCCGAATGTGAACAAGCTGGGCGAAAAGGTGAGATTGTAGAATGAAAAGTTCAACGGTTTGGAAAGCAGGCTTTCAGGTTTTTTGATTGGCTCTCTTTGAAGGAAGGCAAAGAATGGCTTCTGTGATAAGGAAAGCCAACACGGCTATTAACAAACCTCTCCAGATCTCATTGACCAGTGGCTTGGAGGTTCCGGTGTCTTCAAAAAGACTGTAGCTGGTGCCCTCCAGCAATGATTCGAGCCGATTTTGCTCAACTACCTGCCACTCGTCCTCACTATGTGGCCGATTCGAAGCAATAAGGCGTTCGCCGATTTTCCAAACCCCTGCTTCATAATCTCCGTTGCTTGGGTTTGTCGTCTGATATTGGTCAAGTCTGGTGCGTATTTCACCTTCACCCGCTTTGACTTTGGCGCTGCCTGTTATCGCCGCAAATGCTGAGCTGAAACGGGAGTCTCCCAAGTTGGTTAATCGCTGGACAACAGGGAGCATGACATCTGCGTCACCAAGGTTCGACCACATGTAATCAGGCAGTGTTGTAATAAATACGGCAGTTCCATCTCCGATGACTCGACGGACAAGAAAGGGTTTTTCATCACTCCATGATCCGAGTGTGGTGCATTCGCCAATGATGTCACGACGTTTGAGAGCTTTGAGCTTTGTCATGGGTATGTTCGTGCCCTCCTCTCCATTGCGAAGAGGGCCATCAGTCTGATTCCACTCACTGATGATGAAATACTGGCCTTGGGGAGAGTTTGACAGATTTCCCCATTGGAGACCGAGAAAGGAGTCCTTGAATTCTCCGAGAGGCGGGAAAATAAGTGCAGCTCCACCCGATTCGATAAACTGTTCAAGCTTTTTGGCGCTTGCACCTGTGGGTAAGGGGGCTTGCCAGATGTTGAGGGTCGCGGCTTGCCAGTCGATCTCATCAACTTTGAGTGGTGAGATTTTAAGGCACTCATTCTCATTGAGGCCAGGGGGGGCTGCCGCCAGTGATAACCATGTCTTTGATTCCCCGCCTTCGGATACAAGGTATGTTTTTGACGGGCTGTCTTCTCCGTAAGCGAAAAACGACGCGTTGTCACGAGGGTTGGCATCAGAGGGAATAGCAACAAAGCCGTGCCCCTGGCCGTCTTTGTTGCCTAAATTGAGGCTTTTGCGGTAGCGGTAGTTCTGGCCATTGAAGCTGATTGTTTCAGAGCTTCGATTATCATTAATACTGTAAGTGACCGGTATGGCTGCAGGGAGCTTGTCGTCACTTCTGGATATTTCCAGTTCCAATGTCAGCTGGTTACCATCCCGGGTAGTTGACAATACCCTGATAGCGATATTGTCAGTGACCTGTGAGGCCATTGAGATGACACGTATGGTGGTTTCCTGGGGTAAGTCAATGAGCCCGGCTCGGACGGCTTCCCAACGGCCATCCTCAGGGGCCCAATCTGAATCCTGGAGATCGGAGGCCAGCCAGATTTCTGTGCGACCGAGTGAATTTTCAGCAATGTGATCAATGGCACGCGTAATTAGGCTGGAAATAGATGCTTTGGTGTCAGTCGCGGCGGTGGCACTCAACTCGGTCAAGGCGTCGGGAGATGGTATGATTTGCGGCTCAGCAGACGCGCTATCTAGGAGAATGAGCCTAGGGTTGTTAACGCTCTTGAGAGATTCTTGAACACTCTTGATGGCGTTGAGTCTTTTGCTTTCGTCAGTGTTTTCAGTGAGTTGTTCCATCGAGGCAGAGCGATCCAATATAAGGATCACGGTGTCTATGTTTGAGCCTCCCCAGCTCAGAAAGCCACCGACCAGAGGGCGGGCTACCGCGAAGATGAGCGCGGCAATGGCGAGGGCACGGCAGGTGAGAATGATGATGTATTTGAGCTTTTTTTTGCCGCGGGATTCACGTGAAGCCTTGAGCAGGAATTCCATCGCCGCCCATTGGATGGTTTGATGGCGCCGCCGGTTAAGTAAATGAATAATAATGGGAATACTCACTGCCAATAACCCCCAGAGGAGTGATTGTTGTAAGAAAGAAACAGACATGGCAGAGAACGATGTTGGTTAAGAAACGAAGTTATTTTTTCCCTTTCTTGGGTAGTCTCGTAATGAGGAAATCGTGAATGATTTTCTCATAATCCTGATCTGTGGTGATCAAGTGATAATCAGCATGAATATCATGGCATGCGGATCGCACCTCCTTGAGGAACTGCTGCATGGCATTTCGGTAATCCTCTGCTATCAGGGCGGGCTCTGCAACAACCGAGGTCTGGTCTTCAATGTCAATGAAGCGGTGTGGGCGCTCAAAATTGAATTCAACCTCCTGTTTGTCGAGCATGTGAAAAATGGCGATATCATGCTTTCTGTAACGCAAGTGTTGCAGGGCGTCCGCCAGTTCACCGGTGTCACAGAAAAGATCGGACATGATGATGATGAGTGCGCGTTGGCTGGTTTTTTCTGCGATGGTGTGAAGTGCTTCGATGAGGCCTGTCTCACCACTCGGCTCGGTTTTGTCCAGTATCTCGAATATGTTGTTGAGCTGCGCTGCTCTGCGGGTTGGGGGGATTTCGAGATGTATTTTTTCCTGACAAATGGAAAGGCCGGCTGCATCGCCCTGATCGATGATGAGGTAGGAAAGGGTGGCGGCGAGCTTGCGGGCAAACTCGATGCGGGACCCATGCTCAGAGCCGAATCCCATTGAGGCACTTGCGTCCAAGACAAAGTAGGCACGCAGGTTGGTGTCAGCTTCAAACTCCTTGATGTAATAGCGGTCCGAGCGCGCGAAGGCCTTCCAGTCGAGTCTTCGGGTGTCATCCCCCTGCACATACTTACGATACTCGGCGAACTCCACCGATGATCCACGATGTGGGGAGCGGTGCCGGCCGGCGACATTGCCTGTCATTGCCTGGCGAGCCTCCAGTGGCATAGCACCCAAGCGGACGAGTGCCTCTGGATCCAGGAAGTCGTATTTCATCTATCAGATTTATCGAACATGTAAAAGGTGAGGGCTGCTGGTGAGGCGCGTGTTAGGCTTCCCGCATTTCCTCAATCAGCTTGCTCACTACTTTCGAGGAGGTCATGCCCTGTGATTCAGCCGCGAAGTTCGTCAGAACCCGGTGATTTAATACAGGGCTTGCAACGGCTTCGATATCCTCGAGGCGAGCCATGTAGGAGCCATTGAGCGCAGCACGAGCTTTCGCCCCGAGAATCAAGTATTGAACGGCGCGTGGACCCGCGCCCCAGCCCACATACTCATTGATCCATTCAGGAGCGGTTGCCGAGCCGGGTCGAGTTTTACGAACAATTTCAACAGCGTAATCATAGATGTGGTCCGGCACAGGGATGCGGCGAACGAGATCTTGGTATTCCTCAACACGCTCCCCGCTGAGTATGTGATTGAGTTTGGGTCTTGAAGCACCGGTGGTTTCACGGGCAATACGGAGTTCTTCCTCATGACTTGGGTATTCCACTTCAATGAGGAACATGAACCGGTCTAGCTGCGCCTCTGGCAGGGGGTAGGTGCCTTCTTGTTCGATCGGGTTCTGGGTGGCGAGCACAAAAAACGGCTTATCAAGTTGGTAGGTTTTTCCAAGAACGGTGACCATGTTTTCCTGCATGGCCTCAAGCATCGCAGATTGGGTTTTGGCCGGGGCCCGGTTGATCTCGTCGGCAAGTACCAGATTGGCAAATACCGGGCCTTTGATGAATTGAAACTCTCTGTGTCCCGTGCCCGTCTCTTGAATGATGTCAGTTCCGGTGATGTCGGCAGGCATCAAGTCAGGGGTGAACTGAATACGGTTGAAACTCAGGTCCATGGTTTCGGCCACGGAGGATACAAGTAGTGTTTTTGCCAGCCCTGGTACCCCCATCAGCAAGGCATGTCCGCGGGAAAAAAGGCAAATGGCTAGACGCTCTACTACGTCGTCCTGACCAATAATGACCTTGCCTATTTCATTCCTAAATTCCTGATATACTAGCCTGAGTTGATCAATGGCCGCTACGTCATTTGCGGGTAAGACATTATCAGTAGCAGAGGGGGGAGGGTTTTCGTCGGGGCTTTGCATGCCTTCGATCATTGAGGTGCCGGGTGTATCCATGATGTTGGTGTTTTGATGAGCTAGGTCTTGAAAATCAACAGGCATTTAGCTCAGTGGATTTTCATCGGGTTGGGCCACGTGATAATGCTTCTCACACGATGGTCACTAAGTGAACGAAACTAAGTGAGGGATTTATTTTGTCGAGGCAGTAAAATGTAGATTTTTCAAGTGACTCGGGCATTTTCCCGTGCAAAGATTGCCTACCGTGCATTGAGTGAATTAATACTGACATCGATATCAATTACGTTTCCATCATGGCTGATAGATCAATGAATTCCCCCCTGAACCCTTTCGATAATGCCTTTGAGCTGCTGGGCCATGCTCCCTTGGCATCCACTGAGTGTATTCATGCGGCAGAGCTGGAGCAGCTCGTAGCGGCTTTGACAACCAGAGCCAAGGGCCACGGTCGTATTGTTTTGTTGCGCTCCCCGCGGGCCGGTTTTGGTAAAACGCACCTTTTGATACGGCTCAATGAGCGTGTTGTTGGGACACATGATTTTGTCTCTCTTGAGCCGAGCAAAGGGCGCTACCTGAATGATGAACTCGTTATGGATGCCGTGCTGCGACGCTTCACCAGGTTGCTGCCGGGTCGAGGTGGTTTGACTCATTTGGATGATTTGGCGCGACGTGTCTTAGCCAAAGGGCTTGAGCCATTGGTTCTCTCCGGTGAGGTCCCAAGTCAGGACAAGGAGAGTGCCTTGAAAGCGATTAGGCAGCGCCCCGAGGAGACCTTTGATTTTCATGATCCTGAGGCCTCAACCGCGCAATGGGCCTTGACTAATTTTTCCCTGTTAGGCCCCAGGCTCGCAACAGAATTGGCTGGTCAAGTTGAAGCAAGATATCGGCCTGTGGCATGGTGGGTCGAGTTACTCTTCCGATACAGTTCAGCGCCGCTTGATCACAGCAACAGGAATGGCTCGCTTTTTGAAACCGTATTTGGTGGAGAGCATCTTGAGGCAGACATGCATGAGAAGCTCGTCACCTTGCTTAACTTGCTTGGTTTGGTTACCTCTCCTGTTCTGGTTCTTGATGAAGTGGAGGGTTTGTCCAGTAGCCCTGAATCCGGTCTCGAAATCGTCACTTTCCTCAACGCTCTGCATCAATCCTGCAGCAAATTGGTTCTCATTATCAGTGTCAACGGTGATGTCTGGCAGAGCGCTTTCTTGCCTCGTATGCCATGCGGTCTGAAGGATCGTTTGACTGATATTGTGGTCGATTTGAAACCTATCAGCCGAGATCAGGCGATGACGCTTCTAAGAGACCGGGCAGGTGATCGGGCTGAGTTGATCGCTGAGTCACTTGATCTTGAAAACGGAGTCGTTTACCCGCGAGGTATTGTTCGCTCCGCATCGTCGGTGTGGTCGGAAATCACAACCCAAGATGATGTTGCTACTAGCGCGGAGGCCGTGAGTGATGCAGATCTTCCAGAATACAAGGATCGTCAAGAGCAGCAGCTTGCAAGTGGTATCTCTGAGATGGTGCCTTCAGAAGTGGAGTCTTCGGCAGAGGAATTGCCAGATCCTGAAATCAGTGAGCCAGCGGCAGAGAATATCATTTCTGCTGAAAAGCTGATGCCGCAGATCACTGAGGATGATTCTCATGAAATGGTCGAAGATCATCTCGAGGAAGATCAGGATGATATTGCTAAAGAAGAGCCCGTATTTCCTCCTCCGCCCACCAGGGAGAAAATCTCCGATGCACCGTTTAAGCCTCTCTGCGCAATCGATGAGGATCAGCTTGCCGGAGGGGCATCTGATCTTACCGAGGATGTGTTAGCCGCCGATCAGGAGATGCCGGACTCCCCGGATCAGGAGTCTGCCCCATCTCCATTTAGTCAGGCAGATGAATCAGTAAATGATGTGAGTGATGTCGATTCTTCCCCATTTGCGAAGACTGATGAATCATCAGATCTTGCAGAAGTAGAGGAGCTTGAGTCTCCTTTTAGTAAGGTAGATGAAGACGGCGATAAAGCTGACGAATCTGAGTTTGATCCCGCTACTGAAGGGATGGCGTCTCCATTTGCTATGGCTGCAAGTTCCGATGAGGCAGATGAGACTGATGAATCCAAAGATGAGGAAGAAGTCGACGAGCCGTCAGAAGCGGCTGTTCCGAGACTTCTAAAACTTCTTAAATCTCCTTTTGCGAGTAATGATGACTCGGATCCGACAACGGACGAGCCTGAGCAAGATCCCGCTAAGGGCGACGAAACAGAGCAAGATAAAGCCGGTCAGGATGAGGCTGAGGAATCAGAGGAATCAGAGGAATCAGAGGAAGGGGTGCTCGTCAAGGACGCTGCCATCTCAAACCCATTTGATGTTGATGATGAGGTTGAGGCTCATACCGTGACTCATGAAGATCATGAGAGGGTCGAGGATCTGCTGAGGCAATTCCGTGACCGCTACGGCCGGGAGTAGATCCGTGTCTGCGGCATCAGAGATGATGAGCTCCTAGCCAGAGTCGTTTTTTTTCGCTGTGGTCAGTATTTACGCTTGTCATTGCACTGATGCATCTATTTATTCACTCATGGCGCAGATCTCACTTGGACTATCGTTTGATGATGTATTGCTCACCCCCCGTCTGAGCGGGGTTTTGCCAGGTGAGGCTGATTTAAAAACAGATCTGGCATCTGGTATAGGTCTCAATATTCCAGTTGTTTCGGCAGCGATGGATACGGTCTCTGAGTCCGAGTTGGCAATAGCTCTTGCGCGAGAGGGTGGCATCGGAGTCATTCACCGTAATAATACCATAGAGGAACAAGCCGCGATGGTGCTCAAGGTGAAGCGCTCGGAAAGTGCCGTGATTCACAAGCCTTACACGGTGTCGAAGAATCAAACCGTCGGGCAATTGCGCATCATTATGGATGAACAGGGATTTTCGGGATTCCCCGTGGTCGATGCTGACGGTAAACTTGAAGGGATGGTGACGGGGCGTGATGTTCGCCACATGGCTAATGATTCAGCAACCATCAACGAGGTGATGACACCCCTTGATCGTTTGGTGACATCTCGTGAGGATACCGAATTGCAGGAGGCTCGGGCGGTTCTATACGAGAACCGAATCGAAAAATTACCTTTGGTCAACGAGCAGGGCATATTAACGGGCCTGATTACAGGAGCTGACATCGAAAAACATATCACGTTTACAGATGCCGCGAAGGACCCCAATGGGCAGTTACGCTGCGGTGCAGCTGTTGGCGTGGGTCCGGATTGCGTGGAGCGAGGTCAGGCACTCATCGAGGCAGGAGCGGACGCATTATTTATTGACGCTGCCACTGGGCATACCACGCGTGTGATTGAAGTCATCGGCAAGTTGCGTGAGCTAGGCAGTGTGCCGATTGTTGCCGGGAATGTGGTAACAGCAGAAGGAGCAAAAGATTTGGTTGAGGCTGGTGCTTCAGCGCTCAAGGTGGGAGTAGGTCCCGGCTCCATTTGCACGACCCGGGTGATCTCAGGCGTGGGAATGCCCCAGTTCACAGCGATCCAAAATGTTTCATCTTATTGCAGGGACAAAGGTATTCCGGTGATCGCGGATGGCGGCATTCGCTACTCGGGAGACATCGCCAAAGCTCTCGCTGCAGGTGCTGATCTGGTGATGCTGGGATCTATCCTTGCAGGAACCCGTGAGAGCCCAGGGGCTACGGTTCATTATCAAGGGCGTAGGTTTAAATCATACCGTGGCATGGGATCCCTTGGTGCCATGCGGAAAGGCTCAGGTGACCGCTACGGACAGAACAGCTCCGGTAAGCTCGTTGCTGAGGGAGTGGAGGGGAGGGTTCCTTACAAAGGGCCTCTCTCAGAAGTTGTTTTCCAATTAATGGGCGGGCTCAAATCCGGAATGGGTTACGTGGGTGCGTCCAATCTTCAAGAGCTGCGTGAGCGTGCTCAATTCACCCAAATCACCTCCGGAGGCCTCAAGGAAAGTCATGTGCATGACATCACCATCACAGAGGAACCTGTGAACTACCAGCCATCAGCCTAAACGCTAACGCATTTGCCGGCTTGGTTCATCAATTGTAACATTTTATGACAGAAACAAATCATGTAGCCGTTCTCGATTTCGGCTCTCAATACACGCAGCTCATCGTGAGAAGAGTCCGCGAGCTTGGTTTTTTTGCGAAGCTTTATGAGCCTGAGGATTTGGATGGCATCGGTAAGCCCGGGGCCATTATCTTGTCTGGCGGGCCCAAAAGCACAAGTGACGAGGATGCTCCGGATATCGATTTCGAGAAGCTTCAGTCTTTTGGTGTTCCAGTCTTGGGGGTTTGCTATGGTATGCAGCTTCTGAACATCAAGTTCGGGGGTTCGGTTAAATCGAGTAACCGCCGTGAATATGGACCGGCCGGACTCAAGCCGGCACAAAGCGAGGGCCTTTATGAGGGGATTTCTCATGAGTCCCAGGTGTGGATGAGTCACTCTGATACCGTGAGTGATATTCCCGATGACGCTCGTGTTATTGCGAGCAATACTGAGGGAACCCCGGTGTCATTGCAATGGGGTGAGCGTTTTTATGGTATCCAGTTTCATCCCGAAGTGACCCATAGTCATGAAGGGCTTCGTATTTTGCATAACTTTCTGCTGCAGGCTGAGATACTCGAGGAATTTAGAATCGATGATTTTAAGAGAGAATTGATTGAGGAGATACGTCAGAAGGTGGGTGATAGACAAGTGGTTTGTGGAGTCAGTGGCGGAGTGGACAGTACCGTGTTGGCCGTGCTCTTGAAAGAGGCTGGCGTGAATGTGCGTGCGATTTTTGTCGATCACGGGCTGATGCGTCTCGATGAGGGTGACGAGGTTCGTAACAACTTCCACCGAATGGGAGTAGATATAGAAACAGTGGAATGTTCTGAGCTGTTCTTGAGTAAATTAGCAAACGTGTCAGATCCCGAGGAGAAGCGTAAGATTATTGGCAACCTGTTTATCGACGTATTCTGGGACACGGTGGGGAATGCTGAAATGCTTGCCCAGGGAACCCTTTACCCCGATGTGATCGAGTCCGCCTCCAACGCCAAGTCGAAGGCCTCCAAAATTAAGACGCATCACAACAGGGTGCCACGGATTCTTGAGCTCCAAGAGCAAGGTAAGGTGCTCGAGCCACTTGCAGAATTATTTAAAGATGAAGTTCGTGAGTTGGGAATGTCTCTGGGCATTGCTCATGATATTCTTCACCGTCATCCGTTTCCCGGGCCCGGCCTCGCGGTCAGATGTCCGGGTGACATTACACCCAAAAAGTTACGCATTATTCGTGAGTGCGATGACATCTTTATTAGCCGCCTCAAGGATCATGGCTGGTATGACAAGGTGTGGCAGGCTTATGCCGGCCTGATACCGGTCAAGACCGTTGGGGTCAAAGGCGATGAGCGTAGCTACGAGTGGGCCATCAGTCTGCGTGCTGTAGTGAGTGAAGATGCAATGACTGCGGATTGGGTGGAATTGCCCTCCGCATTGTTGAGAGAGACGAGTAACCGCATTCTCAATGAGGTTGATGGTATTAACCGTGTCCTCTACGACATATCTACCAAACCACCCGCAAGTATTGAATGGGAATAGGGTGGCAGTGGCCCCTTGATCATATGTGCTGAGATGAAATGCCCACGTTGCGTTCAAAGTATTCACCGCAGTGCTGTCCAATGTCCTCACTGCAGTTTCTCCCTGCCTGATCTGGATGAGGTTTACGGATCGAGGGAGGTAGGCTTGGAGCGCCTGAGTGATGTGGCTGGTGTGTTGCGCCTCAGAGAACGCCAAAAGCTTGTGCGTAGCCTCGATGAGTTTCAGCTGGATTTTCCCCAGTTGTTTTTCAGTGTTTATTGCGGTGCCATGGAGGATATGACGAACATTCGCCAATATGGCATGTGGCTACTTAACCATGCAAACTTTAAGGATGCTCATCCTAGCCACACCAACGACCGGGGGATTCTCTTATTGGTTGATATGAACACCAAGGTAGCATCATTGACATTTGGTTATATGTTAGATCCTTATCTTACTGAGGACGAAACCTTTCATATGCTTGCCAAGGCTCATCCTCACTGGTTGCAGGGAAATCACATGAAGGCAGTCAGTATGATTGCAAAGCAGCTATCACGTGTGTTAAGAAAAAAATCGAAGCGCTGCAAAAAGCATCCGGAACTTTTTGAGCATGCTCGCAACGATGCGAATAACGAGGGGAATGCCTCGGTGAGTAACTCAGCCGAGCAGGTCTGCCTGGACCATGCCAGTGGAGCGAGATCAAGTGGTCGAAGCGGTTTTGCTTGGTTGCTGGGTAAGGGCTCAAGGCCCAGCGAATTTCCAGTGGTTGAAATGCCTCGAAGACTAGGTGCCAAGCACGCCGCCGGTGTTGGTGCGATGCTTTCGTTTCATCGTAAATTAGGCTCACCGTCAAGACAGCGAGGCGGTCTCAATGACTATCTGACAAGGGTTTAAGCCGATTCATTTTATTGCAAAGAAACGTAGAAAAAGTGAAAAGATGATTTAATTGAATCTTTGTGCAATAAATTACTTTACGTAGCCCTTCGAGATGTTAATCCTCTGTCCGTTCCCTCAAAAGGAGCAGACAGTCCGATTGGTATTGGATCATACAGGTTAGGGGGTTTCCTGGTGATTTAGCTAGTCGGACTGTTCTTTTTTTGGGCAGATGCTAAATGTGGAGTTGCCAAAGTGGGTAAGCAATACCATCTTGATACCAGATCGTATTTGAGATAAAATGCCCCACCATGTGCCGGTCACCCTATTTGCCCAAACCTCCTCGCCATCGTCTGATGTGCTGCTGGCACGCCGTTATTGGCTACTTGCTCATTGCAGGTGGACTCCATGCAGCGGCTTTGAGTTTTAATGACAAGAAAGTGCCCACGACGCAGGCAGACTTGGTTGAGATTCAGAACGCTCTGGTAGAGCATCTGGAGACAGCTCGGGCAGCAACGGTTAGTATCCGTATAGGTGAGGGTTTTGGTAGTGGGGTCATTGTGTCTGCTGACGGCTTGATTTTGACAGCTGCGCATGTGACGGGAGCAGTAGGTGAAGAGCTTACCGTTGTTTTTAATGACGGAACTGAGCACAAGGCTATATCGATGGGTTTGGATTCCGAGAGTGATGCTGGTATGATGCGTATTACGGACGAGGGAGAATATCCCTTTGTGAAGATCAATCGCGATGATGACTACAGGCTGGGGCACTGGGTTTTTGCCCTCGGGCATTCGGGCGGATTTGATCAAGAACGCGGCCCGGTGCTCAGGCTTGGTAGAATTGTAAAGCAGGATAGCTTTACCTTGCACAGTGACTGCAAAGTGATCGGCGGTGATTCCGGTGGGCCTCTTTTTGACATGAGAGGTAACTTGATAGGTATTCACAGTAGGGTCTCATACAGTGTTGAGCACAACATGCATGTGCCCGTCCGTGAGTATCTCACTCACTGGGAGGAGCTCAAAGAAGATAAGTTTTTAGGAGATGGGCCGTTTGCAAAACGCCCTGTCAAAGGCTCGGGTTTTTTGGGTTTCGCCTCATCTGACACCGATGATGGGTTGCTCGTAGACGAGGTGCTGGAAGATGGCCCAGCCGCCGAAGCAGGTATTCAAACAGGAGATATCGTTCTCAAACTTGAGGGAGAGGATATTAATCAAAAAGAAGATCTTAGGTCGATTCTCAAGGAAAAGGCGAGTGGGCAAAAAGTAGATATCGTAATCCTCAGAGGAGAGGAACAGATAGAGCTTACGGTGAAACTCGGGGAAAAATAGTTTCATCTCTATTGCTTAGGAAAGAAAAGCTGCCAATGGCGCCATGATGATTTTCAAAACAAGGTTAAAAGATTTTGCAACCCTCTGCCTAGGATTGTCGGCATTGATAGTGCCGTCTTCTTTGGCTCAGGACGGCTTGCCAGCGGATCAACGTATTAATGGCAAATTGGTTTGGTCTGCTTTCGAGCCTCAGCGAGAAGTGCTGCAGAAAAGCAGTGCTGTCATCTACACCGATGAGGGCTCGAGGATTAAGACTCTCTACGGTGTCATTGTCAGCGAGGACGGTCATGTGCTCACCAAGGCAAGCGAGATTGAGGGTGAGGAGTGCCTGAGTTTGCGTATTGGCAGCAAGCTTTACAGTCAGGTTGAAAAGTTGGGTGTTGATGATGATTGGGATGTGGCTTTACTCAAGATTACACCTGAAGAAACTCTTACTCCCGTTCAACTTGGGAGTGATGACGATGTAAAGATTGGCTACTGGGTAGTTTCTAATGGCTCTACGACCCGAAGGGATAGACGTGTTCGTGTGGGTATTATTAGCGCAAAAACCCGGGAGATATCCTCTGACAAAAGTGATGTTTTGTTGGGCGTTCAATTGGGCTCTGGTGAACAAGAGCTTTGGAAGGTGGAAAAAGTGAGTGATGACTCAGGCGCCGCAGAAGCGGGGATCCAAGCAGGTGATGTTTTGATTGCTGTGGATGGGGTCAAACTCGGCACGAGAGATGATCTGGTTGGTGCGCTCAAAGGCAAGCAGCCGGGCGACAAGGTTTCAGTGCAACTCATGCGGGGCAGTGAGATGCTTGAATTGAAGGTTTCGCTCTCTGCGAGAGAAAAAGCCTTTACCAGAAATGACCAGATGAGCGGGGGAGAGGACATTCTTTCAGCACGACGATCAGAGTTTCCCAGAGTGATTCATCATGATACACCCTTGAGTAAAATGTCTGTGGGCGGGCCTTTGCTTAACCTTGACGGGGTATGTATTGGCATGAATATCGCCCGTGCAAGCCGGGTGGCCACCTTTGCGATACCGGCACGCGAGTTGCGTGAGCTCATCGGACGGATGATCAGGTAGCGGGTTCTTTGTTCTTGCGCTGGCGTGGTAAACTGGCAATGTCCTCCGGTTTACCAAAGTTATGCATTTACCACACTTATCCGTTCTCGCTCGTTTTGCCTTGTTGCTGCCATTTTTAATCACCTCAGCATGGGCCTCTGACGGTTCTGAAGCCGGGTCCAATCTCAATGCGGCCATGGAGCCCGTAGCTGACGTGCTCGAGAATATTATTTTCTTCTCAGTTAATGTGGCAGGTCAGGGACTGCCGATTGTTTTGGTGGTTCTGGGAGGGACGGCGATTTTTCTCACCATCTACTTTAAATTCCTCAATTTAAGGGCCATCGGGCTGGCTTTCAAAACGGCTCGGGGTAAATACACAAGGGCTGATGCTCCTGGCCAGATCACCCATTTTCAGGCGCTGACGGCTGCGCTTTCCGCGACGGTTGGTCTCGGAAATATCGCTGGTGTGGCTGTCGCGGTTGGTCTGGGAGGGCCGGGTGCAACCTTCTGGATGATCCTGATGGGCTTGTGCGGCATGACGACGAAATTCTGTGAGTGCACGCTCGGTGTCAAATACCGCCGGATCGATGACAAGGGTAGGGTCCATGGTGGGGCCATGTATTATTTGAGCCAGGGGCTTAAGGAAAAGGGCCTGGGTGGTCTGGGCAAAGTGCTGGCGATATTTTTTGCCATCATGTGTGTAGGGGGCGCGATAGGTGCCGGCAATATGTTTCAGGTGAATCAGGCGGCTACCCAGGTCAGTAATTCCTTTGGTGTTTTTACCGAGGACAAGCTTGTCTTTGGTATCATACTGGCGGTTCTGGTGGGCTTGGTAATCATCGGTGGTATTGTGGCGATTGCCAGAGTCACCTCCTTTTTGGTGCCCTTCATGTGTGGCATGTATCTCATTGCGGCCATGGCCATTATCTGCACTCATCTTGATATGGTGGGGGATGCGTTTCGTCAGATTGTGGAGGGGGCATTCTCTCCGATGGCTGTCGGTGGCGGTTTGATCGGGGTCCTTATTCAAGGAATCAAGCGTGCCGCTTTCTCTAACGAAGCCGGGGTAGGCTCGGCCCCGATCGCGCACTCGGCGGTAAAGACTGACAAACCTGCCAGTGAGGGCATTGTGGCACTACTGGAACCCTTCACTGATACGGTGGTTGTCTGTACGATGACAGCATTGGTATTGATTGTTACCGGGGTGTGGAAGGTGGACGGTGTTGTGAAGTCCGATTCAGCCGAGCTTTACAGCATGCCTCTGGCCGGTGCGGTCGTTGTCCAAGAGGTCAACAAAGGTGATGAGCTGCGTATCATCGGTAACGCAACCGATGAGAAATCCGGGAAAACCTATGGCAAGGTGTGGCAAGAGGGAGCCGAAACCGATCTTTGGGTCAATGTCGATGAGATCAACAAAGTAGAGGGTATTGCCAAGACCTCGATGGCTTTTGGGGAAAAATTTGAGTGGTTTCCAAAGCTCTTGGCCATTGCTGTCTTGCTGTTTGCCTTCTCCACCATGATTTCCTGGTCTTACTACGGTGAGCAAGCAGTGATCTACCTATGCGGAGGGCCGCACAAAACGGCTATATTGCTCTATAAATTACTCTTCTGCGGGTTTGTTGTGGTTGGCTCGGTAGCCTCGCTGGGAAATGTCATCAGAATTTCAGACGCCATGATTTTTGCGATGGTCATTCCCAACATGGTGGGCCTTTATTTCCTTCTGCCAGTGGTTAAAAAAGAGCTGTCTGTCTTCATGCAGCATGTGGCAGAAAAGGAGGGAGAGTAGCCTGATTGCGGGCTCGCAAGGCTGCCTGCCCGAGCGGCTTGATTTTTTTGAGTATATAGCTGGTGCTGAAACCATTGCGCTACAATGTTTTCGGGCTTTTCCTTCTGTTAGGTTTGGTTTAGTGTAAAAATAGGCTCGCCAAAAATGGTTTTTTGGTGCAGTTTCTCCGCGTCCTATGGCTGCGTCCTCTCCCACAGATTCACCTGACCGCCTCCTCATCGGTGGTGGAGTACCTGCGTGTCTCAAGCCTGGATACAGTAGTCGCAGAAAATTCCTAGAAACCACGGCTTTGGCAGCAACGGGTGTCATTATCGCGTCTCCCAGTAGCCAAGGAGCATTTTTCGGGCTCATCGGTGACAAGCCAGTGCCCGGTATTCCTCACTCATGGATTCAGGCGAAAGGAACCGATGTTACCCGTTACGCCCGCTACATCCAGAGTCTCAATCTGCGCAACATCACCCCCAGAATGGTCTTGGCACCCCATTTCAAGTCGAGGGGCAGTGTTCCAAACAGCCTGCCGCCCAAGAGCTACTGGAAAAGCCTCGGGCCGACATTGAAGGCTATCGATCAAGTTGTTACCCGCATCGGTTGCCCTCTCAAGGAGATCGCCTCAGCTTACCGCAGTCCGAGTTATAACCGTGCAGTGGGCGGAAGAACAAAGTCCTACCATATGCAGAATATGGCTTGTGACATCAAGATTCACGGAGTTTCAACATACCAAGTAGCAGCTGCAGCGAAAGAGATCCGCAACAAGGGTCATTTTAAGGGCGGGATCGGGCGTTATTCCGCCTTCGTTCACCTGGATACACGTGGTATCAACGTAGATTGGTAAAGAGCTCCTCAGGCGAGTCTTATTTATTTTGGCCTCACAGGGCACCTTGATTGGCCCTGTATCCAACCACTCCTCCTCAGCCAGCCTTGCTGGCTTAGTTCCATTTTTTCTGATCACCGAAAACCAAAAAGGGCATTCCGTTTCCGGAATGCCCTTTGTATTTGGGGGATATGGGGGGTGAATTGAAATTAGATCTCGACCGAGTTGATCGTCTGGATGATCCGGCCAGCAATCTTGTAGGGGTCACCCTGTGAGTTTGGACGGCGGTCCTCGAGGTAGCCCTTGTAGGCGTCATCCTTCACGAAGCCGTGAGGCACACGGATGGACGCTCCACGGTCAGCAACACCCCAAGAGAACTTGTCGATGGACTGGGTCTCGTGGAGACCTGTAAGGCGCTTGTCGTTGTCAGGTCCGTATACAGCGATGTGCTCTTCGCAGAACTCCTCGAATGCATCCATGAGTTTAAGGAAGTAGTCCTTGCCGCCGACCTCACGGAGGTGTTTGGTGGAGAAGTTGGCGTGCATGCCGGAACCGTTCCAGTCACCGGTGATGGGCTTACAGTGCCACTCAACGTCGACTTCGAACTCTTCACAAAGGCGCAGAAGAAGGAAACGAGCAACCCAGATGTCATCAGCGGCTTTCTTGGAACCCTTGGCAAATACCTGGAATTCCCACTGGCCTTTGGCGACCTCGGCGTTGATGCCCTCGTGGTTGATGCCCGCGTAGAGGCAGAGATCAAGGTGGGTGTCAGTGATTTCACGAGCGATACCGCCAACGTTGGCAAAGCCAACTCCGCAGTAGTATTCACCTTGTGGTCCGGGGTATCCACCTTTGGGGAAGCCGAGAGGCACACCCTCTTGCATCAGGAAATACTCCTGCTCAAATCCAAACCAAGTGTCCGGATCATCAGGGATGGTGGCGCGTCCGTTCGTGGGGTGTGGAGAGCCGTCAGGCAGCATCACTTCACACATAACGAGAATGCCGTTCTCACGGGTGCCGTCAGGATAGAGGGCGACAGGTTTGAGCACGCAATCAGAGTCACCACCTTCAGCCTGCTGGGTAGAGGAGCCATCAAAGCCCCAATCGGGAAGTTGATCAAGAGTAGGGAACTCATCAAAGTCCCTGAGCATGCACTTGGTGCGGAGATTCTGAACAGGTGAGTAACCGTCCAGCCAGATGTAATCGAGTCTATATTTAGCCATGATATCTTAGTTAGTGATTGTGTTTTGTCTGAATTGTCACTGGATTTGTTTGCTGTGACGAAGCAATTTGGGTCTCTACTTAAGCAAATGTTGTGCCAACTTTTTGGAATCAAGCCATCAGTGGCTATTTTCCTCAAGGTCATGGACTTCAAGTGCAATAAGCGTGGTGTCGTCTATGCCATCATTCTCAATGGCGCGCGACATGAGAGACTCTGCAAGGGTGCTTGTCGAGCCTGGTTTTTCTAAAAACGTGGCATGTATGTGTTTATCCCAGAGGCCGTCAATGAGGCCATCACTGCAAAGAAGGAAGCGATCGCCAGGCTGGTAGGGATAGCTGGCAAGGAAGGGGTTGACCTTGCGGTGCCCGCCTCCGACTACCTCGTAGAGCGCGGACCTGCGTGGGTGAGCACGGAATTCTCTCTCGCTGAGCTCGCCACGGTTGAGCTTTTTCCAGACAAAGGTGTGGTCCTCGGTGAGTTGCGTGGTCTCTGGATCTTCGCCTGAGCTGCGGTGTAGATAAATACGGCTGTCACCCACATTGCAGAGGTAAAGGGTTTCCGGGGTAAACCATGCCAGAGCAAGAGTGGCGGCCATGCCTTTCTTAGCATCATCAGTGGCAGCGTCAGCATTGATGGCGAGGTGAACGGCTTGGATGGCCTGTTGTAAGTGATTGAGGTAGTCAGGGTGCATCCCGGCGGCGGCGGATTTGAATGTGCGCGGGATCATCTCGCTGAGGGTTTCGAGTAATAAGCGGGATGCCACATCACCGGCATTACCGCCTCCCATGCCGTCAGAAACCGCAAATACGAGGTCATGAGACCGCAGTGAATGGCGTCCTTCCTGACCGAGGAGAGAGGCCCCATTGATGTCCGAGGCAAAAGCCAGCCAGGCATCATCATTGATGGGCTTCTTGGTTCCTGATACTGAATCCGCTGACCAGGTGATCACTCTGGCAGGTATCTCAGCCTCGGAACAGGTAGCTCCGGGCAGGAATGGATTGGGATTATCAGACACGTCCGGTGGAAATGGCGAATTAGGATGGCTCCGATGACTTTGCCGGGTCATCGAGTAAGGTTGCTAACTCAAAATCAATGATGCAAAAACGCCCCTCGTTGGGGTCATAGGTGATGTTGCGAGAAAAAGGATCATCGTGGCGCACCCCGTATTTTGCCTCAAGTTCGGAGAAGAGTTTGTCGGTCTTTTTTTGAGAGATGTCTGGCGCCGGGGATCCACAATTGGTGGTGACCAAGTGGAGCTCACTCTTGTCAGATTCAATATACTTGGGAACGTGCTCACAGCCGCGCTGCTCAAGGGCCTTGAGAATGCGGATTTCATTGGCAAAGCGCTCTTCCTTGTCCGTGCCGCGGAAGTATTTGTGTACGTTGCCGTGGTAGTCGATTTTGACCAGAGAGCGGATGCCGTCCTTGAGATTTCTCATGATGTTGGTTTTGAAATTGGGGAAGTGTTGGTGGCGCCTGGTTACTGGCTGATCTTAAAACCAAGCCAGACCGCCAGCAGGCAGCCGATGACTGATGCTGTGATGTTAAGGATGGCGAGTAGCGGTGAGGAGGAAAAAAGCTTCTGAGTATCCATGGCAAAGGCGGAGAAAGTAGTGAAGGCACCCAAGAAACCGGAGACGGCAAAAGGGTTAACCCAGACCGGGTGGTACTCTGTTCTTGAGGCGATGAAGCCAAACAAGCAACCAACGAGAAAACAGCCAAGCAGGTTGCAGAACAGAATACCCACAGGAAAGCGCTGCAAGCGTGTCTGCTCTGCAAGTGTTTGGACACTCGAGGAGATGGCAAAGCGAGAAACAGCGCCGAGTCCGCCACCGAGGAAAATGTAGAGCCATTGCATGGAAGATAGCCGCTTCGCGGCAGATGAAG
>JBDQHQ010000010.1:0-18819 GCA_040264795.1 Akkermansiaceae bacterium
CTGTTAACAGTTCAAGGAGGTAGTCTTCGTTGGAATACACAATTTAGGCTTGGCGTATGTTTTCAGCAAAAAGTAGTAGCAGTAAGGGTGATCACGACAAACTACACAAATGATATTGTTGAGCGTAGACACTGCGAAAATCACAACCTGACGTCAAGCCGCCATGTATTATTTTTCTGTCGGGTTTTACGATGAAAATTCAAACTGATTACATTGGTCATCCGACCTTTTTCTCTGTTCAATAGCGCCAGCGACTGATGACTCCTCTTACCTACTTTACACTTGTCTTGGCACTTGGGATTGCGGCCCAGTGGCTTGCTTGGAAATGCAAGTTGCCCTCCATCCTTGTATTGTTGGCGTTTGGTTTTGGTCTGGGCCAATTTACGGGGGTTACGATCGATGACTATCTGGTGGGTGACAACGTTCTGCTCTCAGCCGTCGGTCTCTGTGTTGCCATTATTTTGTTTGAGGGGGGCCTGACGCTCAAATTTTCAGATCTTAAAGAGAGCGGCACACCCGTTATTCGCCTCTGTACACTCGGGGTCGTTATCAGTTTCGTCCTCAGTTACGGCGCGATGAAGTATGTGCTGGGATTTGACTGGAGGGTGGCTTCTTTGCTGGGGGCTATATTGGTGGTAACCGGCCCGACCGTGATCGCGCCCCTACTCCGGCATATTAAGCCCTCACGTAAAATAGGCAACGTGGTCAAATGGGAGGGCATTGTCGTCGACCCCATAGGGGCCATACTTGCGGTTCTTGTATATCAAGCAGCCATTGCGGGTAATGTCGATGCCGCAAAGGAGGAAATTCTCAGAGCCCTCGGTCTCACCTTGCTTGTTGGTGTCGTCCTTGCCTTTTTGTTGGCAAAAATTATCGAGCTGATGCTCAAATTTCACCTCATCCCAGACTACTTGCATTCCGTTTTTTTATTGGCGGTGACTGCCACAGCCTTTGCTGCATCCAATGCCATTCAAGCAGAGTCAGGCTTACTCACTTGCACGGTTCTTGGTATTGCTTTGGCAAATCAGAAATCGGTTTCGGTCAAGCACATTCTGGAATTCAAGGAGAACCTCCGCGTATTGATTATCTCCGTGCTCTTCATTGTTTTGTCTGGCCGTGTTGCTTTGGGTGCACTGAGTGATGCTCTGATTCCCGGCATCTGCCTCTTGGTCATCTTGGTTGTTGTTGTCCGGCCACTTGCTGTTTTTGGCGCTAATTTATTTTCCAAGCAAGTCACCATCAAAGAGCAAATTTTCTTATCCATGATGGCGCCCCGCGGAATTGTCGCCGCAGCTGTTACAGCCATTTTCTCTCTCGAATTTGCCCACGCTGTGGAAAAGGGCCGCATAGGCCATGAAATTGAAGCTCTCTCTCAACAGATGGTGCCCATTGTATTCATCATCATTGTCGGCACTGTGGCATTCTACGGCTTGCTTTCAGCTCCCTTGGCAAGGCGCATGGGACTCGCCTCGGATAATCCCCGTGGCATTCTGTTCGCTGGTGCCGGCCAATGGGTGAGGCTGGTGGCCAAGGCACTCAAGAATGACGGTCATGATGTGCTGCTTCTTGATACCAACTATAACAACATTGCCCGCGCCAAACTTGACGGCCTTCCTGCGGTACGTGCCAACATCCTGTCTGAGTATGTCGAAGATGAACTCGAGCTCACCGGCCTGGGACAACTCATCACCACAACACCCAATGACGAGGTGAACTCCCTTGCCGCCCATCACTTCGTACATGTTTTTGGGAGCGAAAATGTCTGGCAGGTTGCTCCCATGGATGATGATTACCACCACCAGACAGCAGTGGCATCACACATGAGGGGACGTATTTGTTTTCCCTCCCGCCCTCAATTCAAAAGGCTCGAGCGCTTCGCCGCTGAGGGGGCCGTTATCAAAAAAACCACGATCACTGAGCAATTCAGCCTGGATGATTTCAGGGAGCTCTATGGGGACGAGCATGTTCTGCTCTTCCGGGTGACCGAGGACAGAGGTCTGGAAGTCGCCTACGACAAAATGCGCACCCCCTCACCCGGGACCACATTGTATGCCATGATCCGGCCACAAGATGCCTAATCACAACGGGCCCGCCCTTTTCCTTATCGACTCGCGAACATCTATCCATGTACGACCAACTTGAAGCCAAACTACACGACTTGTTTTGGGCCGCCGAGGGTCAAAGCGAAGAGCTCTCGCTCATCGAGGACTTTCTCAAGCGCTATCCCGGAACCGCTTTGGAACTGGGTTGTGGCTCTGGCAGGCTCATGTCTGCGTTATTGGCCAAAGGCTATTTAATCGAGGGGCTGGATAAGTCCAAAGACATGTTGCAACTATGTCGTGATGGAATTGATGAAGATGATCCCGTGTTACACCACGCAGATATTGAGGATTTTCAAACGGGCTCAGTGTATGGCGCTATCACTGTGCCGGCTTTCACTCTGCAACTTATCGAGCCAGAGAAGATATCATCTGTGCTTAGCAACATCCATCAACACCTTCATCCTGGCGCAGGTTTGTATTTGAGCGTCTTTATTCCGTGGGCAGAAATAACCGGGGAACTCGATGAGGATGTTTGGTTTTTGGACCAAGAAGCCACAACACCTGATGGCAACAGCGCAAGATGTTACACACGCTTCCAAATCAGGCGCATCTCCCAAATCCTGACCAGAGATCACCGTTATGAAATTGTGGGGAAGGATAATGCATTGTTGGAGCAGAGCGAGAGCACCCAAATTCTCACTTGGTACTGGCAGCGGGAAATGGCGCTGCTTCTCAAAAATGCCGGCTTCACCATACAGCAAGTCATTGGCGACTTTGATGCTGAGCTTCCCTGTGATGACAACTGCCAAATTCTAACAGTCATCGCGAGCAAGAACGAAGCAGAGACGCTCTTGCCAGAGTAACTTGACGCCTTGGAATGATGCGATCAGGGACAGAGCATCGCAAGAATGTCCTCGCGCTTTTTGCCCTCCCCGCGCAAGGCTGACAGGCTGAGTGGCTCGTTTCGTTTTGCCAGGCGCTGTCCTGCATCATCCAGAATGAGCCGGTGGTGGTGGTAAACGGGGGCCGCCATGCCCAGAAGGCCCTGCAGTAAACGGTGCACGTGGGTCGATGACAGTAAGTCTTCACCTCTTGTCACATCTGTGACTCCTTGGAAATGATCGTCCGTGACTACCGCCAGATGATAAGAAGTAGCAATATCCTTGCGCGCCAAAACTACGTCTCCAAGGAGAAGCGGATCCACGTTAATAAAGCCTTTGATCTTGTCCTCGAATACCAAAGGCCCACTCAGCTCGGAAGCACGGTAAGCGTCCAGCCTCCAGCAGTGAGCCTCACCTTTTGCCATTTTTTCCTCTCGCTGTTTTGCTGAGAGGGCCCGGCATATTCCTGGATAGATGGGCTCCCCCTCAGGACCGTGGGGCGCATGACTCATGGCCTCGATTTCTTGCTGGATCTCGCGCCGTGTGCAGAAGCATGGATACACTACTTGCATAGACTTGAGTTTCTCTAGAGCGTCTGCATAGGCAAGCAAACGGTCTTTTTGTCTGATCGGTGTTCCATCCCAATGGATGCCCAACCAAGTGAGGTCTTGTTCGATAGCCAGATAATACCGATTCCGAACCCGAGTCGTGTCTATATCTTCAAATCGCAAAAGGAAACTGCCCCCGTTTTCCATCGCCAGCTCATAGGCAAATAAAGCAGCGTACGCATGCCCCAAATGCAGCTGACCGGTAGGCGATGGGGCAAAACGGGAAATCATCAAGGTCTCTCTTAAGTGTCCTGGTTCAAATGCCAATGCACAAAAAATGATTTCCCTGAAAAAATAAACGCAAAATACTTGCAATAGCATCTATTTTGCATTAAGAGCTTCTCCGCCGATGAAAAGCGTGATGCCCATTTTGATCAGTTTGCTTGGTTTATTTCAAGTATCTGTGGTCACTTCCCAGGCTGAGCTCAAAGTAGCCAGCCTGCACCCACTTGTTACCGATGTCGCCAGACAGGTAGCGGGTCAGCATGCCCATGTCATCCAGCTAATTGACCTTCACGCCAATCCGCATCACTTTCAACCCACCCCTAAATCCCTTCTCAAGGCAAATGATGCCCGGCTTTATTTGGTGAGTGGTAAAAATCTCGAAACTTACCTCGATAAACTTAAGAACACCCTGGGAAAGACAGCCAAAGTCGTGGAAGTGGGCAGAACCATTCCGTCCCAAAAAATCATAGGTCGTGACAGCCATTATGTTTGCTGTCCGAATCATGCGCACGGCGCTATCGACCCTCACTGGTGGCATCGTGTTAGCAATATGCAAAAAGCGGCGAGGGTTATCGCAAAGGAGTTTGCCGAGGCAGATCCAAACAATGCCGACGTCTACAAAAAAAATGCTGCTGCTTACTCAAGGAGGCTGGAAACACTGAATACATGGATCAAGCGCGAAGTAAGCCAAATTCCCAGAGGGGATCGGATTCTGTGCACTGCCCATGCTGCCTTCGGATATTTTTGTAAGGAATATGGCTTTCAGTCTTTGCCAATCAAGGGGCTGACTGCGCATCAAAAAACCAGTGCTACCTACCAAGCTCAAGCCATCAAAGAAATCCGTGAGCATAGCGTAAAAGCTATTTTTCTGGAACAGCGCGCCAACCCCAAATCCCTGCAAATCATTGCCGAGGAAACCGGAGTGAAAATTGGCGGCACCCTGATAGCCGACGGTGCTCCGAGCTACGAAAAAATGATGCGTGAAAATGTAAGCACCATAGTTACCGCTTTGGCAAAGTAGACCGATGTCATCGATCAAAACCAGACCCTAATTTTTTATGCGTGGCTTTCCTCCTTTTCAGGCACTCCTGTTGCTCATCACCCTGGCTGTCCTTGGTTTTGCCGGAAGTCGCTACATTGATATGGGCAGCGATCTTGCACCGGCAACTCCGGCTGCTGCTGTCGCAGTATCACCACCGGAATCAACTTGCGCCGAGACGGTTGATGCTGAAATTGAGCTCATTTTCTCCTCCCCGCCTCTCTCCTACAAGCTGACCAAGCCCTCAGCGACACGGGAGGCTGATCAAATTTTACTCGAGGTATCTTCACCGGAAGAAAACCCGAGCTACGCCACCGTGCAAGTCACATCACACGAGCTTGTCACCTACTGGCTCGATGTCGTCTGGCAGGAGGATGCCCCGTCCGGGGCATTTCACTTTGCTCAAATTCACATCTCACCTGACCACGGAGATAGTCAGCGTTTTTGCTTCTTTAGCACTATAAAGAGCATGAACGAAACGTTCGAATACACAACGGGAGAGCACCATCATGAATAAGTGTTGCCACACTCATGATCATGGGCAAACCCATGAACTCATTATTGAGCATCTCGATGTGTTCTACCGTGATAACCAGGTTTTGGAGGATATATGCCTCCATGCACAGTGCGGCAGTAGCCTCGCACTTGTCGGCCCGAACGGAGCTGGGAAAAGCACCTTGCTTAAAACCATTGCCGGTCTGGTAAAACAAAAAGAAGGGCGCATCACTTGGTCTGGTGAAGATAATTTACAAGCCCGCGGTGGGGAATTTGCCTACCTTCCGCAACACGAGGAAGTCAATTGGGATTTCCCGATTACTGTGCGTGGAGTGGTGGAGATGGGTCGCTATACCCAACTCGGACCATGGAAAAAATTCACTACACAGGACGACCTTGCCGTGGAGCGGGCTCTTGCCTTAATGGAAATGGACGGAGAGCTCGCGAACCGACAAATCAGTGAACTCTCCGGCGGGCAAAAACAACGGGCCTTCATCGCGCGAGCCGTTGCACAAGAGGCACATGTATTGTTGTTAGACGAGCCCTTCACCGGGCTTGACCGCGACCATACCGCTAACCTCACCCGCCTGTTACGCAAACTGGCAAAAGAAAACAGGCTGGTGATTGCCTCCCACCACGATGTCAACACGCTGGCTGATATTTTTGACCACGTCCTTCTGTTAAATCAACGAGTAATCGCTTGTGGCACGTGTGAAAGCACACTGAGCGATGACAATCTTAACCTGACTTTCCAAAACATGGCCAATGTCTGAACTCATTGAAATGCTTGATATGCCATTCTTCCGCCGTGCCCTGGTCACGGCGGCGCTCATTGGTTTCACCAACGGATTTGTCAGTGGATTTGTTCTGCTTAGGCGAAGTTCGCTCACATTGAGTGCCTTGAGCCATACCATGCTGCCCGGCATCGTAATTGTCGTGCTTATCTCGGGTGCACTCACCCAAGCAGGCGCATTCGTTGGCGCCTTATTAGCCTCGCTATTCGTTGGACTTGGTTCGATTGCCATCACTCGTAACACAAGACTTCCCCAGAGTACTGCATTGGCCATTTTTTTCACTACGGCATTCGCCTTGGGTGTGGTGCTGCTGCCTTATGCTCACACCTCACAGGATCTCGAGGAGTGGCTGTTTGGGAGCATTCTCTCGGTGAGTGATGCGGATCTTAAGGTATTTTTTGCCATCGCCTGTTTTACCCTGCTCAGCGCCACCCTTTTCATGCGGCCCCTTTTATTGACCCTGTTCGAGCCCAACGTAGCCGCTGTTCAAGGTGTTGGTATTCGTGCAATGAACTACCTGCTTTACGCACTGATGATTTTTGCGCTCATGGCCAGTTTTCAAGCCGTGGGCCCGATATTATCCATTGGTCTGCTTGTCGTCCCCGGTGCCATCGTCTCACTCTTTACCAACCATACCCGCTGGCTCTTTTGGGGGGGCGGCGCGGTGGGTTGCCTGGGTGCCGTGCTAGCCGTTGTGATCTCAGCTCCTCTCAATATTGCCACTGGACCCAGCATCGTTCTGGTGCTCGGCGTTCTATTTATCGCGGCCTATTTCTGTAGCCCTAACTACAGCCCGTTTAAAAAGTCCCCCATCCAAGAAAAGTCATCAAATTAACTCATTATGAGAAACAAATACCACATCCATCCAAGCGTTATTCTCATAACAACTACCCTACTTATCTCTGACATCACAAAAGCACATGAAGCAGGTAACGGTGACAATGAGGGTATCGGTTCTTCAACCCCGGCTTTACGTCTGGAACCAACACTTCACCTTCGGCTAGCTCATGGCAATACAACACTGCCTAACGAAAAAGTCGAACTCGGCGGGCACGATCCCTCTCAAGATAACTTCAACTTCCAAGGATTTGAAATAGGTGCCAATATGTATCTTGGTGATTACGTCTCCGGTTTTGCTACGGTCAACACCTACAAGGAAAACGGTGAAGACTTTGAATCTGAATTTGAAGAGGGCTTCCTGAAAATTCAGGATCTGCCTGGAGGTTTTGAGCTTCGCGGTGGGCGAATGCTAGCACGCTTTGGTGACCAGAACGCACGCCATTTGCACGCATGGGACTTTGCTGATGCTAATATGACCAATGTCAGATTTCTCGGGGAAGACGGCTTTGCCTATGATGGTGGTGAGCTCACATGGCTAGTGCCAACATCATGGAATGATGCAATCAGCATCGGATTAGGCTCCGCTGTTACTCACGATCATGATCACGGGGAAGAGGATCATGACGAAGAAGAAGGTGACGAGGAGCATGACCACGGTGAAGAAGCTGAGATGGCCCGCCCTGAAAAGAACATCGTTGTCATACGCTATCAGGCGCAATTTGGACCCAACGACTTCCACCGCTTCCAAGCCGGCGGGAGTTTCCTAACAGGCGACAACGGTTTTGGGATGACCACCGATGTCTACGGGCTTGATTTCACATACACATGGCGTGAAAACGGATATGAGCCGGGCGGGCAGCAATTCCGCTGGCGCAGTGAGTGGTTGATGCGTGATGTGGAAAACGATGAAGGAGGCTTCGAAGACAGCGGCTTTAATACAGCCGTTCTCTGGGAGTTTACGCAAGATTGGGAGGCAGGGCTTCGCTACGGTTATCTGGAAGGTGTTTCCGATCCTGAACTAGCTGAGAGGCATCGTATTTCTCCGTCTCTCACCAAGAGGTTTGATTTTGGCAGTGATCTTACCGGTCTAGTTCGTCTCCAATACAACCATGATGACATCAAAGGTCATGGCACAGAAGATAGTATCTGGCTGCAATTTGGATTTGATTGGGGCCCGGGAGAAGTCCGCTAAAGCTTATTTATTCGTCATTATTGGGAATTGGTTCATGCAATTGTAACCAATGAATTGATACGGGGTGAAGCTGGTGGCTGCGCCCCGTATTTATGTACCCACTTGTTTTTTGAGTTCCCCTAGCTATTACCGGCAATAACAACCACTACTATTCTGAGATATGCAGTTCAAAACTATTGCCCATGTAAAAACATGTTATCCGGAAAAGTTTGGGGTTCCCAGACAGCCCGGGCTAGTAGATGAGGCATGGGGAGAGCTGGTTTTTGAGCCTGACTTTAGAATTACAGACAGTGTTCGTGAACTTGGAAATTTTTCCCACCTTTGGGTGATCTTTGTTTTTCACCAAGCCATACGTGAGGACTGGAAAGCTACTGTCCGCCCACCTCGACTTGGGGGTAATGAGAAGGTTGGTGTGTTTGCGAGCCGTTCCCCTTTCCGGCCCAACCCCATTGGCTTATCCTGCGTGAAGCTCGAACACGTTGACCTCGCTCAAGACGAGGCTCCTGTCCTCCGCCTAAGTGGCGTCGATCTGGTGGACGGCACCCCTATTCTGGACATCAAACCTTATATTCCTTACGCAGATTCACTCGCCCATGCCCAAGGAGGGTTTGCTAGTGAAATGCCAGTAAAACGCAGAGTGCTATGGGCGGATGCTGTGGATACAGAACTTGATGAGGCCACAAAGTCGTTGATCCAAAATACCTTGGCACTCGACCCCCGTCCCGCCTACCAACAGGATGCGGCTGGCCGTGAGTACGGCTGCTTGATTGCAGGATGGAACGTAAAGTGGGTTGCCGACGAAGATGCTATTGTAATCTCGTCTTGCCACATTGTCTGATGATAAATGCCACCACGCCGCAACCTATGAGGTTATAAACAAGGTCCCACCCTGTATTATTATAATCTCCCACATTGGTCTCCGGTATGGTCAGGGTGGCGATAAACTCCACTACCTCGTTGAGCGCTCCAAAACCCATACCGGCTGTGGCACAAAGCACACAGAGGCCAAAGGTTGGCTCTGGATTCTCACCGGTTTTTTTCTTGATGTTAGATCTCATGATCTGCCAGCAAACCCATGTCGTGATTCCAAATCCGTAAGCGTGGACAATCTGGTCATATTTCAACCAATCCCGGATAATCCACCAGGAATAAAGCACTGGCTGAGAGCCGTTTTGCGTTAGGCTCTCCGGCACATAAACCAAGCCGCCTGCCATATGGAGCATCCCCCAACAGCTCATCCCCCACAGAACTCCATCGGTAAAATGAACCTGCCGGTGGACTAGTACCAGGCTTGTGATCAACACAACCATCACCACGATATAGAATACGAACTCGATATTGCCCTGCCCAATCGCAGCGAGGATAGCGATAAGCATGTAAAGGGCACTGAATAGAATCAATGCCGGGCTAAACCGCGCGCTCTGCTGCTCATCCATAAATTATAACAAATTGTCACCTGATAACTTACATGACTTTTTTCCATCGCAGAATAAGAAAAATTCGTTAAGTTACATTACACAGTAGATTGCACATGAAATATCGCTCACTGATTTTTGATTTTGATGGCACCATCGCCGATACTCTCGATGAGGCCCTCAAAATCTATAATCAAATGGCAGATGAGTATAACTTGCGTGTTATAGAAGACGATGAAGTGCACTACCTTAGGCATATGAAACTGGGTGATTTTCTTGATCACTTGGCCGTCCCTAAAAGGCTTTTGCCTAAATTACTCTACAAGGGCACTCGTATGTTGAAGTCACGTATTCATCACCTGCCCTTGATCAATGGTATGGGGGATATCCTGCCACACCTCAGTGAACGGAGTGAGCACTGTGGCATTCTAACCTCAAATTCCGTTGAAAATGTTGAGTTGTTTCTTGAGCATCACGGCATGCGTGATTGTTTTTCATTTATCTCATCAACATCGAAACTAACTGGCAAGGCCAAGCATCTCAGCTCCATTTGTAGAACCTTCTCTATTGAAGCGGATGACATTATCTACGTTGGCGACGAAATTCGCGATATTAAGGCCGCAAAAAAAGCCGGTGTTCCAATCGCGGCCGTAGGTTGGGGATTTAATTCTCCGGAGGCACTGGTGGGCGCCAACCCCAACTTTCTCTTTCATGAGCCCTCAGAACTAAACGTCCTGATTGAATAGTTTTATTGGAGCCTACTTGCTGAGCAACATCTTGATACCAAATATCAGCAACACGATACCAAATATCCGCGTGAGATATTGATTGCTCAGTTTGTGCATCAGGTCCGTTCCAAACCAGGCAGCTAGCGCGGCTGCCGCTGCCGCGAGTGCAACAACACGCCAGTCGATGAGGTCCTCCTCTTTTCTTAAAGATGTGTTCAGGGTGGCGACTAGAGCAACAATAACGATGACAGCCAGGGAAGTTGCTACCGCTTTTTTTTGTTCAAAGCCCAAAGCAGTAACGAATGCCGGCACCATCACAATACCACCTCCCACTCCACACAATGCGCCTAACAAACCGGCTACAATACCGGTAAAAGCCGCAATGATTAAAGTTTTCATGATGCAATGATGACCCGTATCAGGAAGTGCAAACCTTAGCTACCAAGCGATGTAAAACAATACGATCATCCAAGCCGGAGCTCACCAGTGACTTGTCAGCTGCCAGGCAGGCCTTCATAGCATCCGCTAATTTATTAACTCCAAATGCTTTTGCATTCTGGCTCGCCAAAAACATGGGATAAGCATTTACTCCCCCAGCCTTTTTCTGGGGCAGCCAGGCGCGCTCGTTTGCCGGCAAGCCATCCAGCGCACTGGCATACTGCCGGTAATTATTAGTAGGCACATTACGCCCTTGGCTAACAACTGCAGACATGAACAAGTTGCGTACTGTAGGGATAATGGATGCCCTCAAAATACCAATCGCACTTTCTTTACGGGCGAGTTGCTGATCGATGAGCTCAAACGCACGTCCGGCATTCTTGGTCTGAAGAGCATTGCCAATTTCAAAAACAACACCGGCGTGACTCAGTGGCACGAGTTTCCGCACATCTTCCTCGGTAATCTCACGACGCTCATCCAAATAGACGTCAAGTTTATCGAGTTCACTGGCGATCTGCCGAGTATCCACTCCAGCAAGTGTAATAAACAAATCGAGTGCATAACCTGAAAAACTTAAGCCCAATTCCGCCGCCTTGTTCTTTACAATCGGGATCATTTCCTGCTGCCAACCGTCTCGACCAACATCGGGCTTATCAAAAACTTCGATATTTGCCGCCTTGTTGAGAAACTTGTAAAAGCGACGACCTTTATGAATGGCAGTACTACTGAGCAAAAAATGTACCTCTTCAGGTAGCCCCTCCTCGAGACACGTAATCAGCGCTTCCGTTCCCTCCTTGGCACGTTCCGCTTCACTGGTGCGGTCACTACCAAGAAAGTTGGCGTTTTTGAGCCATACTGTTTTGCCGCCTCCAAAAAACGGGAGTGTTTGCAGAGCTTCGATAACCTTACTGCATGCGATATAGGCATCTTCAGCATTACCAACCACGCCATCTATCGTCTCCTGGGAAAAATCATCTCCACCCTCAGGCTTAAGTTTCGTGTAGAGGGCAAGTGCTGCCTCCGCCACGCTACCTTCATCCGAACCATATATGACATGCACTTGACTCACGTTTTGGAGAATCAGAAATGAGGTAACAAGAAGCAAGTTCGAAAAGTGGTGTAAACATCACACGGACCCATGCCACCCAAATGGGGGGTAGACAGCAGCGGCCATGCCATTAGCATGAAAGCCGATTCGTGGAGCACAAACTTTGCGAAAAAAATTGTAACATTCGTTGCCGCGTCTAGGTATTTTAGACTACTCATTCACCCCAATTCCCATCTACTCATAAGATATGTCTCTGCGTAAAACACTCCTTACCGGCCTCGCCGTCCTCACAAGCCTACCCATAGTAAGCGCTGAACCGGCCAAACCACTAAAAGCTCTGCTGATCGCCGGTGGCTGCTGCCACGATTACGCACAGCAGCACAAAATCATCTCCAAAGGCCTGCAAAACCGTGCCAACATACGTGTAGACGTTATTTGGACTCCGGATAAGTCCGTTGACCCTCCGTTCGATTTCTTCAAGAACCCGGACTGGGCCAAAGGTTATGATATCGTCATCCATGACGAGTGCGCTGCCGGCAACAAGGATCCGGAAGTTATTGCCAATATCCTCAATACCCACAAAACCTTTCCTGCAGTCCAACTTCATTGTGCCATGCACTCATACCGCGTTAAAGAGTGGGCCCAACACATCGGCCTTCTCTCTAACCGCCATGGACCTCACGTGCCGCTTACCGTAGAAATCGTTGACCAGGAGCATCCCATTACCAAAGGCATGAACGGTTGGGTCACCGGTAAGGAAGAGCTCTACAATAATGCCGAAGTCCACGACGCGCACCCACTGGCAATGGGAACCCAGACCTACAACAAAGGTGGTAAGCAAGTCACAGACTCAGCCATCGTAGCGTGGGTCAATACCAAGCACGGTGCCCCATCCTTCTCAACTTCGCTCGGACACTACAATGAAGTCGTGCAAAGTGAGGAATACCTTAACCTCATCACTCGTGGCACACTCTGGGCATGCGGTAAAATCGATCAGCCTGCCTACATGACTCCCTACACCGGTAAGAACACGATTACTGAAATCCCTGCCAAGCCGGTAAAAAAAAAGCCCTAAAGGATAACGGGGTCAGCAAAGCATCAGGTCAAGGGTTGGGCTCCCAGCCAGCCAATGCTATCCTTGTCAAAGTCACTGCGCAGTCGACTCAGACAGGTGCTGGTAATCATACTTGGAAGGCTGTTGATAGCGACCCGAAGACCCGCTGGTGTGCGAGCTCGGAGCAGAAACCTGCCTGGCTCCAAGTGTCCTTTGAAAAGCCCGTCACCCTGAGTGGAGCGGAAATCGAGTGGGAGATGCGCAACCAGTGGATGCAATACAGCATCGAGACCTCCGCGGATGGCAAAAGCTGGTCCAAGGTATTTGACGCTTCCAAGAATACCACAAGCGGCACCCGCAGGGACAAATTCTCTGCTACCGGCGTGCGTTTCCTCAAGCTCAACATCCTTGCTCAGCAAAACAAACTTTGGCCCAGCCTATGGGAAATCCGTCTTTATGATACGGATGGTAAAAAGCTACCCGTCTTCCCCCGCCCGGAAAAACAACAACAAGCCAGCTCCCCTGCCAAGGACTACAAAAAATCCGGCAACTACCCCCCTCACCCGCACCGCTTGAGTGCCGCACAGGAAGCTGAGCTTCTCAAGGACGTCACCGTGCCTGAGGGTTTCACAGCAAGCTTGTTTGCTCCATGGCAGATGGCCAACTACCCCACTTATGTAGCCGCCGCCCCAAATGGTGACCTCTATGTATCCTCTGACGGCAACGGCTCTGTCGGTCGTGATCCCGGCCGCGGCCGCGTGCTGCGCCTACGCGACACCGATAATGATGGTCGAGCCGATGAGGTAACCGAGTTCGTCAAGGATATCGACTCCCCGCGCGGTCTACTTTGGGATCATGACCGCCTCTATCTACTTCATCCGCCGCACATCACCGTCTTCCACGACAAAGACGGAGACGGTATTTCCGAGTCCAAGGAGAGACTCATTTCTGACATCGCCTTTGGTTACAAAGACCGGCCTGCCGACCACACCACCAATGGTCTGGAAATGGGACCCGACGGCTGGATCTACATCGCTGTGGGCGACTTCGGCTTCATGAAGGCCACTGGTAAAGACGGCCGTAGTTTGCAAATGCGCGGTGGTGGTGTGGTGCGCTTCCGCCCGGATGGAACTGGTATGGAAACCTTCTCAGACGGAACTCGTAACACCTACGGGATTGCCATCACGCCCACACTCGACCTCTTCGCCAGAGACAACACCAACGACGGGGGTGGTTGGAACGTGCGCATGCATCATCTCTCGGGTCTTGAGGATCACGGTTACCCACGCCTCTACATGAACTTTGCGGATGAAACCGTAGCTCCCCTTGCCGACTACGGTGGCGGCTCAGGCGTTGGTGCCTTCTACCTCGGTGAGCCCGGTATTCCCGCAGCTTGGAACCACCGCCCCTACACCTGCGACTGGGGTCGCCAAGGCTCCTACCGTCACATCCTCGAGCCCAATGGCGCTACCTTCAAGGAAACCGCCAAGCCAGAAATACTGATCAAAATGTCCCGCCCTACCGATGCTGACGTCGATGGCTTGAGTAATATTTACCAAGCTTCTTGGAAAGGACCTGCCAGTTTCAGCTGGAAAGGTCCTGAGCATGGATACATCGCTCGTGTCTCTCCCACCGGTTACCAACCAAGCCCCTTGCCCGACTTTACCAAACTTACAAACAAGGAGCTCATTGACCTGATCCGCAGCTCTCCCAGCCATGTGCGCTCACTCACTGCCCAGCGCGCTCTGCTGCGTCGCTCTGACAATGATGAAACCAACAAGGCGTTACTCCAAGCGGCGCAGGACAGCTCACTTGCACTCGGCAAACGCATTCTAGCCCTCTACGCCATCACCCAAAGAGGTGTCGATAGCCAGCACAGCCAAGCCGTGCTCGATCTCATTCTTCCGGCATTTGCCACCTCCCCAGCGGATGACCCCATCATGCCATTTGTCACCCGCGCACTGGGTGATCTGGCAATTGATGCCCGCACTGCGGGCAAGCCCGGGCCTACACCAGCAAGCTTCCTGAAGGTTCAACTGCAAGCCTCCCAGCCTCGTGCCATTCTTGAGGCAATTATTGCGGCCACTTTCCAGGCTAAAACCGAACTTGCCGAAGACATCGCCACTCACCTCTCCAGCAAGGACCCCCTTATTGCTCATACTGCTTTCCAGGCCCTTGCCAAGCTGGGGACCCACGAGGTAGCACTAGCCAAGCTAGACTCAGATGACCCAAACACGCGTAATGGCGCAACACGCGCCGTGATGCGCATGCACAAGAAGGAGGTTGTTGATGCCTTGTTGGCAAAACTTGCCACGCAAGCCGATCCCGCTAAGCGCAGCTCCATTCTCGCCACTCTTGCCCGCCTCTATCAGCGTGAGGGAGAATGGAAGGGAGACTCATGGAGTACTCGCCCAGATACCCGCGGTCCCTACTACCAACCAGCGACTTGGGAACAATCGGCACGCATTCTCGACAGCCTCAACAAGGTGCTCGAAAACCCCAGCACCACGAGCGAGGAAAACTCTACCCTAGTCTCTCTACTTGGCACGAACCGTATTCAGAATGACCGCGGCTTACAGCGCATCATCACTCTGGCCCAGAGTGATGCCTCACTCCTTCCTACCCTGCTGGCTCAACTCGCGGATAAGGAAAGCATTCCTGCCGAAGCCATTCCCCTGGTGATCCGTGCAGCCAAGAACCCAAAAAATCCTGCCACCACGCATAGTACTGCGATCCGGATTTTACTCACTCTTAATCACCCCGAAGCCTTCGATGCACTCATCAGCTCCTTGGAAGCCTTGATCAACGACGGCAGTGCCAGCAAAATTCGTGAAGACATACGCAAGCTGTTACTCGCCTCGCCCAAGCTCGAGAACTACCTTGATCAATTTACAGCATTGTTCGAACAAGATCCTGGAAGTGCCAAAGGGCGTTGGTCTGCACAGGCACTACTGCAACTCGCCAGTGGAAAGAATATCAGTATCGAAGCTCGTGAGAGCAGCCGCAAAACCATCGCTTCAAACTGGTCGAAGGGAGCTGCACAACAACACAGCCTCATGGAGGCGGCCTTCTGGACCAAAATCCCCTATCTCAACGACCACATCAGCATGATGCTCAGCTCTACTGACGAGGGACTAAAACGACGTGCCCAAGGAGCGGCAAAAAGGCTTGGTATCCAAGCACCGGGTACGGACACAACGCCCAAGATTTCAGGCCTCAACCCCGAGGATGCAGTGAACCAAATTCTCAACTACAAAAAAGGCAACCCCGCACTCGGTGAGGCCATCTATGCCAGGGCGACCTGTAACGCCTGCCACACCGTTAGTGCTGATGAGCCACCCAAGGGGCCTTATCTTGGATCTATCGCCAACATTCTTCAGCCCAAAGACCTTGCCGAGGCAATCATCCTTCCTAACAAGGCAATAGCCCAAGGTTTTAAAACCAACCTCATCACCCTTAAAGATGGCAGCTCTCATATGGGTTTTGTCACCGATGAGGCCGGAGATACGGTCACCATTCGTGATATCACCAGTAAAAAAACCACCTTCAAAAAATCAGAGATCACCCAACGCGACACCCTGCCTACCTCACTGATGCCGGCAGGACTGATGAGCTCTTTCACGGTGCATGAAACCTCAAGCCTGCTGAGTTATATACAGAAACTTGCTAACTAGCTTCATCTAGAATCGCTTTCGGATAGCCATGGAGCCAAAACCCTGTGGGTCATCTTGGGTCTCATACTGCTTACTGCGGTAAGTATGCACGTAGCTGAATTCCCAATTACCACGGCGGATGCCAAACCCGATATATGCCTCACCAACCAATGGCTCCTTGTCGACTCCGGTATCATATTCCCTGAAAACCGGGCCATCCAGGGTGATATCATGAAAAACCGCACTTCCGCGCGCTCCGATCATTCCGTAGACGGACCATCTGTCCTCATTGCTTTCACCATTGGTAAACAGGCGCTGCGTGTGCGCTGTCTGTGTGAGGCGCGGGTCGGAAAATTCTACCGGTAAATTCCAGCCAACACGTATCAGTCCCCCAACGTGAATATCTGTTAGGTAATTGCCAAGCGATATACCGGTTTCATGGAATCCATCGATTTCCAAATCCATCGGTAAGTCGGCATCCTCCAGTAAATGCCAGCGCCGCTTTTGGTTGAAAACAATGTTCAAGGTTGGCTCATTGGGCATTTGGCTGTCCCAGCCTTCGAATTTATCCAAGTTGCGAATATCGTGAATCCAATCTTGAGTTTCCTCAGCGAAAGCGTGTGGACCCACCGTGCCTATGGATATCTCTACAGAATTAAGAGTGCGCTGATCACGGGCATGCACGGAAAAACCCACTCCTAGCCAGCCTACATAGGGCCTTTCTCCGGGAGGTGGCACCGTAGCTTCCCTGGTTTCCGGGGTAAACATGAGTTGGGTTAGTGCAAAACCGTAACTGTATTCAACCTCCGAGGGCCGATTATGACCCCAAATACTTCTCATAAGCTCAGAGCTGTCTTCTCCACCGCTCAGAAAATCAAGACCCCGCTGAATAAATTTGATATCTACAGCCGGTTTTCCCGGAGTGATGTAGGAAAGTCTTCCTCCTGATGTATAGTTTGCGTCCTCACCATTGAAGAGGTCATTTTCATAGTAGAATGTCAGGTAGCTTTTGTCGTTCGTTTGCCGCTCTTCGGCACGGAGCTTCGAGACGCCGTTCACAAGAAACAAACACATCGGTAACAATGTGTAGCAAAATTCTAGCTTACGTGAAAGAGGGATGCCCAACATGGAATGTGGAAGAATATTAAACCTTTATTGTTATAGAGGAGGCACAATAAGCTCATCCCCAACCTTAACATCAATAGATCCACCGGGAAATGAACCAGGCAAGGGATCTGCAAAATAGTTGCCATCAATATCAATTCTTGAAACTTGGAGGCGACCAATAATTCCGCTGCCCTTCCTGATGCCAAGCTCTTGACCCTCACGCACATGGTCCCTCATTTTCACGTCCAGAACGATAACGTATATGCCCTGGTCCTGAGCCACCTCTTTGACCTGTGCCATTAATGTGGCTTTTTGAATCAGCTTTGCTCGGCGCTTTTCTGAGTCCTGCTTGCCAGCTTCCCTCTCAACCAATGCCATTGTCTCCTCCTCGGCTTGCTGACGCTTTTTTTGTTCTGC
Source organism: Akkermansiaceae bacterium (assembly GCA_040264795.1). Classification (GTDB taxonomy): domain Bacteria; phylum Verrucomicrobiota; class Verrucomicrobiia; order Verrucomicrobiales; family Akkermansiaceae; genus Oceaniferula. The sequence goes on from JBDQHQ010000010.1 coordinate 17,977, forward strand.
CTCAAGTTGCTCGATGAGCAGGCGGTTTTGCTGCTCAAGCTCAGTCAGTTTTTCCTCGGGAACAACCTCCAGTGTTTGTGCTACTTGAGCAGCGGGGCCATAGTCTTGCCCATTACGTAGACGCGCGATCTCTGCTTGCAGACGAATATTCTCCTCCATTAATGCTTCAGCACTTACTCGACGGCCATCCTCCGCCTCACCGTTCTTCATCGCACTGTATGATAAAAACAAGGCTGCTATCAGTATCGCAGCTGTTGAACCAAGTAAAATGTGCGTGATATTCATGGCGCTCATTTGAACCCAATAATTCCTCCTTAACAAGATTTTATCTTGTCTTGGTGAGCACAGGCTGCCGCATGAATTTTCATCGAATCACCACTCCATTCTTGCAAAATGGCATCCATGAAGCCAGCTTTCCTTGTATGCGCCCCAGTGGTATGAGCATGGCTGTCCTGGGTAGCGGCAGCAAGGGTAATGCAGCGCTTGTGCGCTGTGGCTCAACTCACATTCTCGTCGACGCAGGCCTCAGTGCCAAACAGCTAGTCTTACGTATGAAAGCCCGGGGGGTGGCCCCGGAGCAACTCGATGCCATATTACTTACCCACGAACACAGTGACCATGCCCAGGGAGTCGATGTTTTGCTGCGCCAACGTTCCATTCCTGTGTTTGCCAATGCACTCACCCGTGAAGCACTGAGTCACAAAGTGAAAAGTACGATTGCTTGGAAAATTTTCCACAGTGGCCAAGAGTTTCAATTGGGTAATTTAAAAATCAATAGTTTCCGAATTCCCCACGACGCCGCTGAACCGGTAGGCTATGTTCTCAAGGGAAGTGATACCCAGC
>JBDQHQ010000011.1:0-18220 GCA_040264795.1 Akkermansiaceae bacterium
CTGCGCAAGGCATGGCTCGATGCAGAATCGCTTTTTTCAAAAGTATATCAGTCCCCCACACAAAAAGCCTCCTACCCATTAGAGGCTGCATTCGAAGAACACCAGATGATGATTTCCCACGTATGGAAAAATCCGGGTGACAAGACGATTCTGATGGGCACCGGCAGGGAAAAGAGATCATACTTCCTCTTTATACGCTTTGTCAGTCAGGACATTGAGCTCGGCAGCAAAGAATAGAATTACTGCTTGGTTCTAATGCGTCAGAGCACAGAAGCATTGCAGTTTCATTCACCCAATGGCAGTAGTTCATTGAAACGCTCCACCGCGGTCGCTTTGCCGCTTTGCTCATCTACCTCAAGCAGCAGGCCACAGAGCCTGACCTGACCTTTGGCAACTGGAAAACGAGTCGGCATACCTGTCTTGAAGCGCCAGACAACCGACTCAACGTTGCGACCCAGTACTGATCTCTCGGGTCCACACATGCCGGCATCGGTAATATGAGCGGTTCCTTGTTCCAGGATCCTCTCATCCGCTGTCTGCACATGAGTGTGTGTGCCGGCCACTGCTGATACCTTGCCATCGAGATGATAGCCCATGGCGATGGATTCGCTGGTCGTCTCTGCGTGGAAATCAACAAAGATCACCTTAACTCCCTCCTGCTCCCGCAAGCGTTCTACTTCCTGCTCAATGCATACAAACGGATTGTCGAGGGGCGGATTCATAAAGGTCCTCCCCTGCGCATTGATCACTGCCACCTTTCCTTTTTTGGTCTCCAGAACCACACTACCACTGCCTGGTGTCCCTTGGGAGTAATTGATCGGGCGCAAAAGCCGTGGTTCGGTCGGAAGATAATCGACTATTTCCTTTTGATCCCATATATGATCTCCTGTCGTAAGAACTGCTATGCCACAGCGAAGTAAATCAATGGATATCTTGGGAGTAATTCCCCTTCCAGCAGCCGAGTTTTCACCGTTTGCGATGACAAAATCGATTTCTTGCTCGCGTTTAAGTGAAGGCAGGCGGTTAATCACTGCCTTACGCCCCGGTTCACCAACAATATCTCCCAGAAAAAGAATGCGAATCACAGCCATAGTGAATCACACTGCGCGACATCAGCCAACCCCTAAGCCCAAATCTTAACTTTTTAATACCTACCATGCTGGAATCCGGTCATAGCAGAAAGCTCTATCCCATTATCGCCCTCTTGCTGGTCTTGCTCGTTATCACTGGCGCTTACATCATCACACTGGAAACTCAGCGCAAGCCTGACGCCTCCGGGCAACAACAGGAAAGCGCAAGTCTGCCGACGACTCCTAAAGAGGATGTTTCCATTCTGGCTGACCTCGGCGAGGAACCCAACTGGAGTAGTCTGGATCTCTGGCAGGATACCATCACTCGCGATGACTTTTACTATTTGCTCACTGAGGTCTACACGACGGATGATACCTGGAAGCGTTATATCAGCATCCATGAGGATCATGCCATTATCCGCACGGACAGAACCCAACCCGGGGCGACATACAGGCTTAATTTTGCGAGTGTTATCAGTGAGGCTTCACCTGATCGCAATTGGAACAGTGTTGGAGAGCTCCCGCCGGGAACCAAGGATAAGCCATTGGCGGGAGTGCACATAGCCATTGATCCCGGTCATATCGGCGGTGATTACGCAAAACTGGAAGAGCGATGGTTTCAGATCGGTGACAACCCACCGGTCCAGGAAGGAGACATGACACTGCTCACGGCTAGAATCATCAAAAATCAACTCATCAAGCTTGGGGCCAAAGTGTATCTGATCCGCGGATCTAATACACCCGTAAATCCAAAGCGGCCTGATGACTACCTCGAGGAGGCTACCGCCAAAGCACTCGCTCTCGGTAAAGATGACGAGAAAACCATCAGCTATTATCAGAACAAATTTTTCTACCGAACAGGAGAAATCCGGGAGCGCGCACGCCGTGTCAATCTAGCTTTCAACCCAGATCTCGTTCTGTGCCTTCATTACAATGCCGAGGCATGGGGTGATCCGCTCAAACCGGAGCTGAGTGACAAAAACCACTACCACGTGCTGTTACACGGAGCACTTACCAGCAATGAAATCGCGCATGACGATGAGCGATATGAGATGCTTATCAAAATTCTACAGCGTAGCCATGAAGAGGAAAAAGCTCTTGGCATGTATATGGCGCAATCGTTTGCTGCGATTACCAAGCTGCCTGCTTACGAATACACCGACGCGAATAACCGGGCCATAAAGGCCGATGAAGTGCCCGGATTATGGATGCGCAACCTCCTCGCTAATCGCATTTACCAGTGCCCCGTGATCTTTCTCGAACCCTATGTCATGAATAGCCGGGAAGTTCATGACCGCATCCAGATGGGAGACTACAAAGGCACCAGGCCTGTCAATGGAGAGCAAAAACTATCTATCTACCGCGAATACGCCGAGGCAGTGGTAGCTGCCCTCAGGCAATACTACTTGGATTATCGGATCATCTACCAACCTTGAAGCAGGGTAAGTAGCCCCAGTCATTGTCGATTCCCTCCGTAGATACGCTGTATTTCATCAAGGTAATCACTGACCGAGTCTTTGCCTGACGACTCATTGTCCGTATTCTCAAGTGCCTCAATCAAAGCACGGTAATTATCAAAATTACCACTCACTTCGCTCGACTGGGTTATGTAATACCAATCCAAATAATCGCGTGCCCGTATTGCCGCTGCGTTCATTTTATCGCGGATATCCTTTAATTGAGCAAGCCGGTTAACCATCCCCTCATCTTCACCTTTGGCTATATCACCCAGGATAGTGCCATATTCATTGAGTATGGGTCGGTAAGTGGGAAAACAGCGGTAACTCAAACGTTCCAACTCTGCAAGAGCTGCCGCAACAGCTTCAAGCCGAGCAGCTTGATCAAGCTGAGTTACCTGATCAAAGTGATCAATACCAACAATTGCCGCGGAACCATCTGGATCGCGGTAGCGCAATTTGAGCAGACCTTCTAATCTGCTTTCAGTTTCAAGCATCGAGTAAACCTCAGTAACACGAGCCATCGCCAATTCCAGCAGTTCAAGATTCACCCATTTACTCAAACTGTTATTGGACTGATTCATGCCTGGAAAATGTTTGCGCAACAAATTTTCATACTCTCCTTTGAATGTTGTAAAATCTGCAAGATAGGCGGCCATAGAGGCTTCTCCACCTTTCTGTCGCAAGAGAGAGTTGACGATTGCCCCAGCAATTGCACGAAAGGCAATGGGTTCACGTCCCATCATCGATCGCCACTGGTGCTCACTTGTTTCAAAAACCATTTCAAGAGGAAGAATGTTTAAGAAATCGATATCCGCCTGATAAATTTGCCGATTACTATCACCGTCGCGGATACTGATAGCCTCCAGCATGCCGAGGATCAGCCATGGCTTGACGACAAGTCTATCCCCATCCTCAACGAGCTGCCCCTCGCCCAGACCGCGTTCATAGAGCAGCAATTCCATGAGATGGTAGCGTAGCATCTCCTGATCCACACCCCTCGCCAAATGAATGTGCAGCAATAATTGATATTGCCCCTGTAGATTGGTAATCCGACTAACAATGCTACGCGGCAGTTCCTTGTCTCCCTCTGCTCCATGAAGTTTGATGATAAGAGGCAACTTCATTTCTCGATCAGGCTCACCACACAGTTTATTGAGCTTCACTCTCAGCTCATTGGCCAGCGATGCGATGCCTCCACGTGTACGCTGTTCACCACCGACCACAGAAATCTGTCCATAATTAGTGATGTTTGCTTTCTCCACAGCAGCCTCACCACCATTTTCAACACCGCCATCCGCAGCTGGCACCCTTAATACCCCAAGGATGAAAAGCACGCCCACAAGCCCTATGTAAAGCGACACGCGGGGTACACTTTTGACAGATTGCAAACCTATAGCCTGGAGCGAACTCATGGCATCTCTCTGAAACGACGAGGATCGAGCGTAATTTTCCCATCTTCAACACGCACATCAAATATTTTGCGCTCATCATAGGGCTTCAACTCAGCAGCCAGTTCCCCCCTTAGGTTTTCATAGGCAGGCATCAGTAAGCGGACAAAACCACCCGGCAGTCTGACTTGCCCGACATGGCAGGCATGTCTCGAAACAGTATAACCATCTTTATTGCGCTCAAATTCCATGAATAGCGACGTTACATGCGTGTTTCCCTTGGGAAGTCCACGCTCGATAATGAGCTCTATTTCATCTTGTCTGAAATTAACCCATACCCCACGTATCTCAACATATCGAGCCAAGGCCCCTCCCTGCTTCACCTGCAAGCGACCAGCCAACCATGCATTGATTTCATCTTCCCTGAAACTAATCGGATAATCACCCTCGATAGCGTTCGTTAAACGCTCCTTGATGGGCAGCGATTGTTCCACGGCTTCACCCCGCAGAATCTCAGCTCTACCGGCAATACGCTCCAGAGGATATGTCTGGATGGCTGGGAATATTTTCTTACCCGCCACATGGGCCGACATCACCCTCTCACTGAAGGCATCGGATCTATCAGCAGGCTGCCACAAGAAATAAAGGTGAAAGCCAAAGTAAAGCATAGCTCCCATCAGAAAAAAGAAGCATGCGAATTTCAGGCACCCTTTGTTGCCGCCGCCAACCTCATTCATTTGCCGATGACTTTCACTACCCACGCCGTTCTCATTAACAAATCAAAACAATGATGTGAAGCTTTCATTACAAACCCACGATCTCAATCAATAGACTGGAGAAACCACTTGCATCCCGTTTATTTGAGGATGAAAATCCCTGCAACTATTGATGAATACCGTGGTTTAATGACTCATCTTCATGTCACCATGGATTCCGCCACTTCACAACTGTCCCATCCTGGACTTAATCTGGAACAAGATCACCCTATGTCAAAATCGTCTGCAGCCAGGGAGAGCAATCATATAAGCTGCGGTGAAAACATTTCAGACAATGATCTTGATATCGCACTGATGCTTCAAGTAGCTCAGAGAGACGAAGTTGCATTTGAACAACTCATTGAACGCCACCAGCATCTCGTTATTGGCACGGTTGCAAAAATGCTGGGCAACGCAAGTGATGCTGAGGATATTGCGCAACAGGTATTTATTCGCCTGTGGAAATGCGCACCTCGCTATAAGCCAAAGGCTAAGTTTACCACCTTTCTTCTTACCATTACCCGCAATCTTATTTTTAACGAGAGCCGTCGTAAAAGTCGCAAGAAAGAATACTCCATTGATGAGCGGGAGGATGACTATCATCTGCAGACGCCCGACCCGCATGCCAACTCTCCCGATGAGGGGCTCCTCCAGCAAGAGCTACAGCAAGCCGTTGATAACGCGATCTCTAGCCTTCCTGAAAAGCAGAGACTTGCCCTTGTCTTGAGACGTTATGAGGAGATGCCCTACGATGAAATCGGCACTGTATTAGGCCTTTCTGTGTCAGCAGTCAAAAGCCAGCTTTTTAGAGCTCGTCAGGCTTTACGTGAGTCTCTCCAGCAATATCTAGATCAATGATCATGATGACATGACTCGATATGAGATCACTTGCAAATCCATGGCATAGGCCTAAAATAAACATCGATGATTAGGTCATTGATTTATGTCTACACGCTCTTGGCATTATTACCCCTTCATGCAGAAGTCGGCACCAAACTTATCGCGTCCGGTTTAAATCAACCGGTTTGGGTATCCTGTCCCAAGGGGGTTGGCGATTTACTCTGGGTCGTTGAGAAAAACGGCACGATACGCACACTCAATCCCAAGACCGGTGAACTCGGCAACTTCCTGGATATTCGTCATCTGATCAAAATCAAAATGAACGAGCAGGGCCTGCTCGGCTTGGCATTCAGCCCGGACTACCTTCAATCTGGCAAGTTCTATGTGTATTACACCAATCTCAAGGGAGACACCGAAATTTGTCGATTCACGGCACATGGCTCCGACATGCGTTTCTGTGATCCCTCCACACGTGAGCTCATTCTCAGTTTCAAACAAAATGCCCGTAACCACAACGGTGGCTGGATAGGATTCGGCCCTGAGGGGTTCCTCTACATTGCCACTGGTGACGGAGGCATGGGCAATGACCCCCTCGATCATGGACAGAAACTCACCACTCTACTTGGAAAAATTCTCCGTATCGATGTTTCCCCGGTCAGTGGTTACCAAATACCCAAGGACAACCCTTTCACGAATCACCCGAAAGCCAAGCCAGAGATTTACGCCTTTGGACTGCGTAATCCGTGGCGTTGTTCATGGGACCGCGAGACCAATGACTTCTATATCGGTGATGTCGGTCAAAATAAATATGAAGAGATTAACTTTGTAGCGGCGGGCAAAGGCAAGGGTGCCAATTACGGTTGGCGACTTCGTGAAGGACTTGTTGCTACACCCAGTAAACTCATAGGAGGACCCAAACCAGCCAATGCAGTCGACCCTGTCTACACCTACCAACATGGCGGCAAAGCCAAGGAGGGAAAATCAGTAACCGGTGGTTACGTTTATCGGGGACCCATTGAAAGCCTCCGTGGCAAATACTTTTTTGCTGACTACGTAAACCCCCGAATCTGGTCCTTCGAAATTAAGAACGGCAAGATGCGCAACTTTGAAGATTGGGCTGAGGCTTTCCAAACTGGAGGCTCTCCTGTCAGTAACATTTCTTCCTTTGGTGAAGATAACGATGGCAATTTACTCATTGTCTCACTCTCTGGAAAAATCTATCAGGTAGTCGAACACTAGGAGTGCAAATGCGCTCATATTATTCACGGTAAGGGATCTCGTAGAGATCACGAAGGCGGTCCTTGATTTCCTTGCCGATAACCATCATAGCCGGTAACAGCAGCAGGGTGATGAGGGTGGCAAACAGGATGCCAAATGCCAGCGATGCCGCCATCGGCTTGAGGAATTGGGCCTGAACCTCGGTTTCCAACAACAAGGGAGCGAGCCCGAGAAACGTTGTCAGTGATGTCAGCAGAATGGCTCGGAAACGGTCCACACCTGCTTGCCTACAGGCATCAAGCAGAGTCATTCCCTCTGCGCGTAAATCATTGGCACGACAAACCAGTACCAGGGAGTCATTTACCACCACACCTGAAAGAGCCAGTATTCCAAACACCGAGAGAATGGAAACCGGAAGCCCCATCAAATAGTGCCCCAAGAGAGCCCCGATGATTCCAAATGGAATGACCGCCATGATAATGAGCGGCTTGGCATAACTTTTCAGCGGGATGGAAATGAGGATATAGATGAAGACGATCGAGAAGAAAAAACCCGTGATGAGTGAAGCCATTGACTTTTTGCGCTGCTCGATTTCACCACTTTGACTGATCGAAATACCGGGATACTTGGAGCGCATTTGAGGAAAAAATTCTTTCTCAAGGCGTGCTGTGACTTCTCCGGAAGATGTCACTGCCTTGTCCATTGTCGCCTCCACAGCAACCACACGCTTGCTGTCATAGCGTTCGATGGAAGCCAAAGATTCCGAATAGCGCGTACTGGCTACCACCTCAAACGGGACAATGGCTCCATCCTGCTTACGCACACGCATGTTGCGAAGCGTCTCCAGAGAGCCCCTTTCCTCGAGAGGGTAGCGCACCATCACACGAACCTCATCCCTACCACGCTGCACCCGTTGTGCCTCCCTACCATAGAAGGCGTCACGAACATTACGCGCCAAATCACGTTTGGTAAATCCCGCTGCCTGCCCCTCCGGGGTAAGAGAATAAAGAATCTCTGGCCTGCCTGAATCAAAAGTATCAAGAATATCGTAAACACCACCGTAGGTGGCGAGGGCCTCCTTCATCTCACTGGCTGCCGCCCTGAGTTCCTCAAGATCATCACTTTCGAGATTTACTTTCAGGTCACCTCCCGGGGGTCCTGCCCGAGCTGCCAATGAAAGTGAGCGAGCACCGGCTACAGGCCCTATCGCTTCACGCCAATCCTTGATGATTTGGTTCGTTGACAGAAATGGACGGGTTGTTGATCGTGTCAATTCAACGGCAATACCAGCTTTGGTATTACTGTTGGCTGAAATCTGGATTTCAACAAAAGGGTTGTGCCCATACTTGTCTTGATAACCCTCACCCAACTCCCCCGCTAAGTCTGCAATACGCATGGCATTGTCGTGCAGGTAAGCCACTGACTGCCCCTGCTCAAGCTCAAGGAGGGCGATCGCATTATCACGGTAGATATTGGGAAAGAAAACAAAGCGTAACTGACCTGCCGGAAACAGTCCCACAACTACGATGAAAATCGCAACAAAAGCACCCACCGCCGCATAGCGCCAAGCAATAACAAACTCAATAGCCGGCCGGTAGATGGTATCAATCAGCCACCTCAAGGCCATGGCTACATTGCCCTGCAATTTGGCCCAGGCTTTGGTGAGCCGGTTACGAGGCTCCTTATGCACATTGAGATGGGCAAGATGGGATGGAAGAATGAGTTTGGATTCTATCAGTGAAAAAATCAAACAGAAGATCACAGTGGTGGCAATCTGACCAAACACATTGCCCATCCTGCCACTGACTTGAGTCAGGGGTAAGAAAGCAGCAATGGTGGTTATCACACCAAAGGTTGCCGGTGTGACTACTTTGCTAACCCCGCGGACTGTGGTGGCAATCGCCCTGCCCTCTTCCTCAGAGTGCTTGTCTTTTTCTTTCTCTGAATAAATAGATTCACCAATGACAATGGCATCATCCACAACCACACCCAATACGATGAGAAAACCAAATGCTGAGATAACATTGACCGACAAATCCAGACCCGGGATTGGGAACAGCGTAAGAGCTCCAGCCAGAGAAACCGGGATCCCAATGGCCACCCAGAATGCAAGGCGTAGATTTAGAAACAACATTAACGAGGCGAGGACAAGCAACACCCCAATGAGCCCATTCCGTCCGAGCAAGGCCAAGCGATCTCGAATATTAACCGCCCCATCAAGCCAACTGGCCAGCTCAACCCCCTCGGGCAAGCCTTGATACTGCTCAACAACACGCTTGGCCTCTCTCACGGCATTGATGATGTCATCACTCCCCTCCGTGGTTATTTTCAAACTCGTCGTTGGCTTCCCGCGAAAACGGTTGAGATACTGTTGGTCGACAAAACCATCCCTGACCTCGGCCACATCCCTCACCAGGATCCGGGTTCCGTCTGCGTTGGTGCGCACAGGAATCCTCTCAAAATCAATTTTACGATAAGCCTGATCACGTGAGCGCAGTGAGATATCACCGCGTTGAGAACGGACTACCCCGCCTCCTAGATCCAGTGAATTATTTCTTATAGCCTCTGCAACTTCATCAAAGGTCAACTGGTAGAAGCGCAATTTTTCCTCTGAGGGCTCGATGGAAACCTCGTAGTCCCTGTCTCCTATGGTATCGACTCTGGAAATGGATGGCTCGAGCAGTAAGACATCTCGCAACTTTCTGGCAGCCTCCTTGCGAACCGCCTCTGAAGCCTCACCGTAAAGCTCAAGCCACAAGACCTTACTCCTACGCTTTTGCTCGGTGATCACGGGCTTTTCGGCCTGCTCTGGAAATGTCGGGATCGAGTCGACCTTGATTTTGACATCATCAAGCAGCTTCTGGATCGGATAATCCTCCTTGGCATCAATAGTCACCGTAGCCTCATTATCCGTGCTTACCGACCTGACGTGATCAATACCATCAACATCCTCGAGAGACTCCTCAATCTTGATTGTCACCCCCCGTTCAACATCCTCTGGGGTTCCCCCACGGATCGGGACTTTTACGGTGACTGATTCTGCGTCAAATGCCGGAAAACCCTCTTTTCTGATGGTGAGTGAAGTAAAAATCCCAGCCCCCATAATAGTGAGCATCAAAATATTTGCCACCACCGGATTGGTGGCAAACCAAGTGATGAAGGGATGCTTCTGCAAGGGATTCATGGATTGGTGATCTCTATTGAGAATTGAGAATAGGTTCTACTTTCTGGCCACTTTTAAAGTTAGCAAGAGGCCGTGCAACAATTCGCAGTGGCGGGCTAAGTTCAGACTGTTCCATATCCTCAGAGGACAGATGTAAATAAACATAGCCCTCATGACCATGAACTCGCTTGGCTGCAACGCGGCATAGTTGATCTCCTTCATTAAGAACCCATACGAAGCTATCATTAACCAATGCGGCCTCGGGCACCTTGCAAGATTCAGAGATGATCCTGCCTGGGATACTGGCATTGACAAATGTCCCTACAACCAGTGGTTCTGGCATGGCCGCATAAGGCTTCTCCACCTCCACAATCACATAGGTCACTTGATTTTGCGGGTCGATGGTCGGCTCAACTCGCACCAACGCTCCATGCCACTCGACACCTTCTTTGTTCGCACTTTTGAGCTTCACCTTGACAGGAGAATCATTGCTCTTGGCCCCCAAACCAGGAAGCTCCACACGGGTGGCCTGATCGGCAGTGAGGGGCAACCTTATCTCGGCACGCTGAGTTGCTACAACCTTGCCCAGTGATTGCTGCTGACTGGCATAATTACCTACCGATGCCGTCCTACTCATCACCACAGCATCATAAGGGGCACGGATAATAGTTCGTTCAATATCCGTTTTCGCCTTGAGAAGGGCTGCCTCCGCTGAGCGGATGTTAGCCTCGGCAGATTCAAGCTGTGGTTTACGTAGCACAAAATCGCTGGCCTTGGCCAAGCTACGGCCTGATGCTAACCAATCCCCAGCCGCTTGTTCAGACTTGATGGTTTCCTCAGCCAAAGAGCGTTTGGCCGTGGCCAAATTGGAGGCCTCTTGCGCAAGGATGGCCTGATAGTCAGCGTCATCAATGCTCACAAGAACGTCACCTTTTTTTACCAGCATACCCACACGGAAGCTCTCGGCAACCTCATCAATCCTTCCATTGACTTGTGGCACCAGATTCGTTTCGAAATAACTTTGCACCGTACCGTAGCTCATCACCGGTGGTCGATGATCGCTTATATCCACGCTGATAATGTCTGCTACAGAAACGATTTCCGTTGGCTTGCGTGGCGGAGTTGCTCGCTTGGCACTGATCAAAACTTTAACCATTAACAGAGCCAATCCAATGAAGATGAGAGGAACAATGATCTTGAGGATGAGTTTCATGTTAGCGCGTTGATTTGAATATTATGATGTCTAAATCCCTTTACCTAGGGCCAATGCAAGTGCGACCCGGTTTTTATAGCGTAATCTTCGAATATCAATCAGTGATTCTTCCGTGGCAAATGATCTACGCTGAGTGACAAGAAGTGCCAACACTTCTACCAGCCCCGACTCATAATTTCTCAGAACACGCTCCTCGGCACTTTGGGCAGCGGCAAGCGCTCTACTCGTGGCCTGCTGCTGGTTGAGTAAATACCTCTCTGATCCGAGGGCGTTCTCAACTTCACGGAAGGCATTGAGCACAGTTGATTGATATTGTGCCAGTGCTTCTTTGGCACGGGCATTGGCTGCACCAAGTTCGGCCCTGCGCTGACCACCATCGATCAAAGGTGCGGCAAGGTTTCCCGCAATGGACCAAACACTGAAATCCGCATCCGTGAAATTTTTCAATGTTGATGACTGATACCCTCCGCTCGCTGTGAGGGAAAAACGTGGATAAAGATCACTGTGCGCAACCTTGACACGCGAATCCGCAGCTCGAATACGCTGATAAGCAGCATCAATGTCTGGACGATTCATCAAAAGTGTAGAGGGAATACCAGCCTGAATACCCTGTCCAAGTGCCGGCCATTTACCTGCCGATGAGTTAGCATCCGGATAGGAGCCGGTCAAAACTGCCAATTGACGCGCTGCCTGATCCCGCGAGTCGATACGTCCCGCGAGTTGTGACTTCGTGTTTTCCACATCAGTGCGCGCAAGGTCAAGATCTCCAAGATCGCCCGTACCAGACTCAAACCGGCGCTCAACCAGCTGCAAGGTCTTCTGGAAACTCGACAACCTTCTTTGCGATAAATCCAGCAAGCTTTCAGCAGCAATCAGTTCAAAATAAGCCTGCATCGTCTGAGCTGCAATTGATTCACGTGCCGCAGCGTAATCTGCCGCAGCCGCATCCTTGTCTCTGGCAAAGGCGCGACCACCTGCACGAATGCGCCCCCACACATCGATCTCCCACTGCACATCCAGCCCGGCATTGTAGCGGCTGTTACGCGCAGTATTGCCATTGACTCTGCTTTTCGAGCGCGAGGCATCTCCAGTCAGATCAAGGGCCGGCACCATCGGAGCATAGGCTTTGCGCATATTAAAGCCGGCTTCCTCAAGTCTGGCGGCACTTGCTTTGAGATCCGGATTCGCTTCAAGAGCCTTCTCTACATAAGCGCGCAACTTATCATCGGCAAAAAGAGCCAACAGCCCAGACTCGACCTCAGTAAGCGGAGCCACCGAGGCATCGTAACGTTTTGGCAGAGTTAGGCTGTCATTCGCCGTGGATGATAGTGTATCCGTTTTCCACAGACATCCGGGGCTCAGAGCAATCATCCCGGCCAGAGCGATACGTGGACACACAGAGCAAACAGCTCGGACGGCCATTTGTGATATCCGGCTCAGGGAGAGTAAGGGCATGCTCACTAATCTATGAAGTCTTTGCGCCAGTGCAAGCAGACAACGAGCAAGAGGATGGAAAAAATCCCTGCAACAAAGGCTCAGGAGAGTGCTATGACGCTGATTTTGTGTTCCTCACACATGGATTCGAGTTCATTACGGCCCAGCATGAGAGTCTTTCCAGCCTCGATGGCAATGGCCCCGATGCCGGCTTGCGCACAATTTTTCACGGTGTCGGGCCCAATAACCGGGACATCAAAGCGAAAATCCTGATCAGGCTTCGATACTTTCACCATCGTCACCTCTTTGCCCCGACCTAATTCACCACCACGCCGCAAGCAGGCATTAGTTCCTTCAAATGCCTCAACAGCGAGCACCGTTCCATTGCGTACGACTACACTTTGGCCGATATCAAGACGACTTGTCTCCTTGGCAATCTTGAAACCAAATCGCGCATCTTCCATGCCGGCCTCCTTGAGCTTTGGGCCACAAACATGACCTTCTCCTGGCATCATGTCCTCCAGAAAAGTCGTTGCTGGTAAAAGTGTGATATCGTCTTTGGCCAGCTCATTGGCAATACCACCGAAAAGAGACTCCGCATTTTTTTCCTTCGTCCGCGCCAGCAGCATCATGGTGCGCACATCAGGTCTCAGATCGAATAAGTTTTTGGGGGCAATCTGCCCGACCATCACGGCCTCGGATACACCTTCCTTCTTGAAAAACTTGATCATCTTACCAAGCTGTCCCACACGAAACCAATCGCTTGCGTCTACCTCATCCGTAAGTTCTTCCCGGGTCTCATCCTTAAATGCCGCCATCACCAAGCGAGCATCAGGCTCCTTGGCACGTGCCGCCTCAATAAAAGTTCCCGGATAAATGCCGGATCCTGCAATGATACCGATCTTGCGAGAGGTCATATTCGCACAAGTAGGTAGTTGTTGATTTCTTCAATCATCAGATGATCCATGCAAAAGATACTTGGCAGCTTGCTCGACATCCTTGTCTCCACGCCCGGACAGATTGACAATGATAAGGTCTTCTTTCGACATCGTCGGAGCCACTTTGGCAACATAAGCAATCGCATGAGATGTCTCAAGCGCGGGCAAAATACCCTCGATCTCGGCCAGTTCCTTGAATCCAGCTAGCGCTTCGTCATCCGTGGCGAAGGTATATTCGGCACGGCCCACATCTTTGAGGTAGGCATGCTCGGGTCCGACTGCGGCATAATCCAGGCCGGCACTCACCGAGTGAGTAAGCTCAATCTGGCCATCGTCATTGGCTAGCAACCAGGTTTTTGAGCCCTGCAGCACGCCGAGTTTTCCTCCCTGGAATCGTGCAGCATGACGTTCCGGCTTGATGCCCTCACCCCCAGCCTCAACACCCATCATCCTCACCTCCTTGTCATCAAGAAAGGGGTGAAATAATCCAATGGCATTGGAACCACCCCCAACACAAGCGACCAAGAGGTCCGGCAAGCGCCCTTCCTGCTCTAAAATCTGTTCACGCGCCTCAACCCCAATCACCCGATGAAAATCACGCACCATCATCGGAAAGGGGTGAGCACCCAGCGCGGATCCAATGATGTAATGGGTATTTTCCACAGTAGCCACCCAGTCACGCAAAGCTTCATTAACCGCCTCTTTCAAAGTTGCCTGCCCCCCGGTCACCGCCACTACCTTGGCACCGAGCAGCTCCATGCGAGCTACATTGAGCGCCTGACGCTCCATGTCCACCGCTCCCATATAGACGATGCATTCCATGCCAAATCGTGCACACACCGTGGCTGTAGCAACACCATGCTGACCGGCACCAGTCTCAGCGATAATTCGATGTTTCCCAAGTCGCTTCGCCAGCAAGATCTGGCCCATCGCATTATTGATCTTGTGTGCACCGGTATGCAGAAGGTCCTCACGCTTGAGATAAATTTTTGCCCCACCGTATTTTTCACTAAGGCGTTGCGCATAATAAAGTGGTGTTGGACGACCACAATATTGCTTAAGCAGGTAATCCAGCTCCTTCTGGAACTCCGGATCTGCCTTGGCCTTGGCATATTCAGCTGCCAGAACCTGCATCGGATCCATCAGCGTCTCAGGCACAAACATGCCTCCGTAGGTTCCAAAATGGCCGTGGGCATCCGGTAGTTGTTGCGTTGAATCCAATGTTTCCACGCCCAAAGACTTAAATGATGGAGAGCAATCCTGCAAGTGAAGTCTCTAAATTAGTCTCTACACAAAGAAGGCCTGCCATGCGCAGCGATAAACTTGAGGCCGTGTCACCTTGACACCTCCTTTCAAAACCTCCCAACTGGCTTCGTCCAGTAGATCCAGGGTATTTTCACCAATCAAGCCAGGTAAAGCCGTTGCCGCGCGCACACGGCGCGAACCAAGTGATTGGGCATACATATGGCCTTCTTTGAGATGGTGACGGGCTTGAGCACGCCAGCGAGATGTCTCCGAGATCATTGAATCCAGATCAGAGGGATCCGAAACAGGCAAATAGCACCTGCCCGCTTTCAGATCAGAGGGCAAATCACGCAGGATGTTGATGAGCTGCAAGCCCTTGCCATAACGGATACCCATTTGGGTCAGACGATCCGCTTCCATAGTGGAAAATTCAGGCAAACAAATATTCCCAATAGTGGTCCAAAATTCACCAACGCATCCAGCCACTAGAAAACAATACTCCTCCAACTCAGCATCTTCACTGAGCCCTCCGCATTGTTGCAGTTCGAAACGCTCTATGTCCAGACTCTGACCATGCAAAATATGCTCCATCACCTTCAAGATTGCCCCGAGCCTCTGCCCATCCTCCAATTCATGAAGCCAGTCGAAAATTTCATCCATATGGCTTAGCAGAGCTATTTCACCCTCGTGCTGCTGGCATGGGATTACTTCTTTATTGATTTGATCCATCCAAGCCACACGGTCCACACCCCGCATAACATCTCCAAATCCATGCAGCATATCGCGGCGCAACTCAGCATCCAATCCCTCAGTGTCAGCTAATGTATCGCTGGCACGAGCCAACAAATACGCCAGACTTACCGGCTCTCGCATAGCTTTGGGCAACAAACGTATGCTGAGGTAAAAAGACCTCGATACATCCTTGAGTATATGTTTGCCAGAATGCTTCACCGTTAAGCAATGGTCACATTACAGCCCCACAATCCCGGGTCAAGCTCACGGCGTGCGCAAGTTATCAGCTCATCAGCAAAATTTGCATCACTTAGGAAAGCCATCATGGTAGAGCCCGAGCCTGACATCATTGCTGCATTCACACCTGCTTGGGCAAGCAACCACAGCTTCATCTCCGCAAGAAACCTGTGCTTGTAAAATACCGGCTTCTCGAGCTCATTAACGATCTCTCCCCATGGCATGTTCTGGGGGGAATAATCAACGCCGGGAATCTCGATCGCATCCATACAATGACGGTAAGCATCAGGGGTTGAAACACCGAAGCCGGGCTTGAGCAACAGCACCTTTTGCCCGATGATTTCATGCATATCCACTGGCTCAACTATTTCTCCTCTACCGCTGACCATGCATGCTTTTTGATAGATAAAAAAAGCAACATCCGAGCCGAATGAAGAGCCCATCGCTGCGAGCTCTTGATCGGAGAAACCAGCAGCATCGAGCTCATTGAGGGCGAGCAAGGTAGTTGCCGCGTCACTACTACCACCACCCAGACCGGCTCCATGAGGTATCTTTTTTTGCAGACTAACACGCCATTGACAGGGCTTACCGGTCGCTTTTTCGAATGCACGCACCGCCTTGCTAATGAGATTGCTCTCATCTGTGGGCACGCCCACTGCATCACAATGCAAGCTATACTCCCCCGTTTTCTCAAATTGCAAGTGGTCTCCGAGGTCGGTGCAGGAGAGAGGCACCATCAGGCTTTCAATCTCATGGAAACCATCCGAACGCTTGCCCAAAACCTTGAGGCTGAGGTTGAGCTTGGCTGGGGCGATACGGGATTCTTGCTGCATCTCGGTTGGCAGGGTGTCACATCACCCTGACAGGTGCTGGCACACATACGACCATCATACCAGCAGATTGTGCAGCCATCATGCCTGCCGCTGCATCTTCAAATGCAAGACAGCGCGTTGGCTCAACACCCAGTCTGGATGCCGCTTCAAGGTAGATATCAGGTGCTGGCTTACCACAAACCACATCGTTAGAGGTAATGACCTCATCAAACAAATCGCTCAGCCCGACTTTCTGCAAGATTTTCTCAGATACAAGGCGTGTTCCACCCGTTGCAACCGCAAGGGGTAATTTACCGCGCAAGCTCTGTGCAAAATCAGCCACATCATCAATCAGAACAATCTCATCAAGATGCTTTAAAAATGCATTACGTTTATCGACCGCCACCTCTTCAGGATCCATTTGCAGACCAAATTCACCATTGAGCTCGGAAATGATGTCATGTGTCGGCCTGCCTCCCATTGCATAAAAGACATCCTCAGGAAAAACATGAACAGCCTCTTGCTTGGCCAGTGCCTCGCACCATGCCGAAAAGTGAGCTGGCATGGAATCAACCAAAGTTCCGTCGAGGTCAAAAATGACGGCATCGTATCCGTCTTTGGGAATGTCGAGTGATGCAAAGTCAGTCATGAGGCGCTGCGTATGCAAATATCTACCCGATCTTGCAACCTCATAAATGAAACAATTTTGTCAGCATGAAACCGGACATATCAAAGCACGACTTCCTCGTTCTCATAACTACCACCCGCGATCCATTTAGTCTCCCCGGATTCATTGATAAAGCTGACATTACCGACAATACTGACACCATCAGAAAAACGAACAGGCCCTGATATCGTCAATTTGTCAGCCTTCATCAAAGACGGCATTCCTGTCCCCTCCAAGCTGTCCACCATTTTGTAATCATCACTGAGCTCTATGACCGGAGGTCTTCCTGCTCGCTCTGGCACCAGTGCAATGCGCCCATCCCGTGTCTGTTCATAGGCATCAGAGCGTAATGCAAAAAGGTCTGAGGTTGTCTTAACCGCAGCAAAGCGTGAGCGGGGCACGCAAACAGCTCCTGAGCCTTTGAATGACTCGATGGCTGCCCCCATGGCAATTTCAAGCTGAATGACCGGAGTCGACTCACTGTCTCTTGGGTCAACGGTCTTCTTGTTTTTGATCATCGGCAGCGGCAAGGAACCACCCTCACTGTCGAGGAGTTGCTTGAGAACATCCAGCCGAATCCAGAGGCTGTTAGTGTTAAAATAGCGGTGCTTGTCAATATTTTGGAATTCAGCGAGGTCCTCGTCAGGACACTGAGCCACCTCACGCAGCAGCATTTGATGATCTGCGTTACGCACAGCAAGGTGCCCTCCTTTTTTGTCCACCTGGGTGCGGCGCGTCGCCTCCATGAGGAAGGGAATGTCACTTTCTGCAAAATATCGCAAAAGTCCGGCATCAAGTGTTGCGCCAAGATTGTCTGAGTTGGAAACAAAGGCATACTTGACCCCGGACTCCAATAAAGTATCCAGCCAGCCACTACCTGCCAGCGCTGCATAAAGGTCACCATGGCCGGGCGGGCACCACTCGTTAGCTGGATTTTTTTCCCAGGCCACGGGGGAAAGGCTTTCTGCATCGATCTTCGGAACCAGGTTTTGCATCAGTTCGATCTTCTCTGCACCGGAAAGGTCCCGATCAGAGTAGGCCACCATGA
>JBDQHQ010000012.1:0-17461 GCA_040264795.1 Akkermansiaceae bacterium
AGCCTTGCGCAGCAGTGCGGCATTGCCCATATAGTGATCGATCAGCGCGCTTACCTGTGCTTTGCCCTCGGGTGAGAACACGGCAGCAGCACCGCGCTGCACGGGATAGGAGGCACCATTGAACTTGGTTGCGTGGCGGCGGTTCCAGAGTGAGTGAAGGCTGACTTCCTCGCCTGTGGAGGTGGTGGCTGTGAGTGTCTTGGGAATGACGGTGTAAGCGCAACGTACTCCGGTGAAGCCACCATTCTTGGAGAACGAGCGGAATTCGATGGCGCAGTCATGAGCCCCTTCGATTTCAAAAATGGAGCGGGGGATACTGGGGTCTTGGACGAAGGCCTCGTAGGCGGCATCGTAGAGGATGATGGCATCGTTGGCTTTGGCGTAGGCGACCCAGGCTTCGAGCTGCTTACGCGTGGCTGTGGTGCCCGTCGGGTTGTTCGGGTAGCAAAGGTAGATGAGGTCTGCCTTTTGATCGGGGATAGCAGGGACGAAGCCATTCTCAGCCGTGCAGGGGAGGTAGATGAGGCCCTCATAGGCGCCGTTTTCATCGGCCTCACCGGTGTTGCCAGCCATGACGTTGGTATCGACATAAACGGGGTAGACGGGATCGGTGATAGCGATCTTGTTGCCTTGACCGAAGATGTCGAGAATGTTGCCGGTATCACACTTGGAGCCGTCTGAGATGAAGACTTCATCAGCGGAGATATTGAGGCCGGCGAATTGGTTTTCAACGATGGCATCGCGCAGGAAGTCATATCCTTGCTCGGGACCATAGCCGCGGAAGCTTGCACGCTCACCCTGCTCGTCAACAGCTGCGTGCATAGCATCACGCACAGCCTGGGGAAGGGGCTCAGTGACGTCACCGATACCGCAGCGGATGAGCTTGGAGGTCTTGTCTGGGTTGGCTTCTGTCCAGGCGGTGACGCGGCGGCCGATTTCAGGGAAGAGGTAGCCGGCTTTGAGTTTGAGGAAGTTTTCGTTGATGTTCATGATGAAAGAATAGTTAGCTTAGAAATTTTTTGCCTTACGGCGGGATAAGATGATGATCACGGATACGATGGCAAGGAAGAATACTGCAATGATGGCAAAGCCCGTCATCAGGCGTTCAAACATGGATTCTTTGTTCTCCTCGGTTGGTTGTGTGCTTGGCTGGTAGTCTGGGTCATTTTGTAGGATCAGGTTATCGCCTTCGATAGAAACCGCAGAGAGGCTGCTGAAAATAGGGCCAAGCTCTTTGTCTTCTTTCAATGGATGCAGTAATGTCTCGGATATGAACTGTCGGAACTGTTCCGGAACTTCTGCCCCGGTAGAGGCTTTCACTACTGTGATTCGCGGGAACGCGGCACCCTCAACAAGCTCAGGCTTGATGGTGATGGAGGCGTTGATAAAACGCATGACGTCTGTGGTCATGCCGGATTTGACTGGGAAGGCGATGTCCGCTTCCATTTGACCATCCCTGATGGCAGTGATGCTGAGATGATTTCGGTGGGGCTTGAGGATTTCAAAGCAAGCAATGGCGATGTTCATCTCGTCCGCGCTGAGCGTGATCTGAGCCTTGTGTTTGGCCTCGATGTTATGCCGGAAGCCAACGAGTTTTTCCTTGATCGCAACTTGGGCGGTTTCCTTGCCGGTCAAGTCTACCATTTCGATGGGTTGAGCGGATTCATCGGTGAAGCCGGCAATCGTGTTTTTGACTTTGAAATATGACCAGATGGTGAAGCCGGCCATGCTGGCCGCCAAAACACCGGCGATGATGAAAATCGAGCAGCCTGCGAAGGGGGAGAACTTCTTGGTGGTTTCCGCGCCGGTCCGGGTATCGGCCTGGCTGGTATCTGCTGGCGCGCCTTCGCTATGAGTAGGTTCCGACATGCACGCGAGTTAGCTTTTTTTAGCGTCAATTAACAGGTTTTTTCAGGATTTCTTGATGGAATAGCAATTTGGTATTTGGCGTTTGAGGATTGGGGTTTATGTGTCTGGCGTGGCCAAGATCCTCGTAGGCCTCTCCGGAGGTGTTGATTCAGCGGTTGCCGCTGCTCTTTTGCTTGAGCAGGGGCATGAGGTAGCGGGCGGCTACATGAAAAACTGGATCAATGATGAGGGGATTGCCGGCGAGTGTCCTTGGGAGCAGGATGTGGAGGACGCGCATACCGTGGCCAAGACACTCGGTATCGAGTTTAGAGTGGTTGATCTGATCGACCAGTACCGGGACAGAATCGTGGATTATCTGCTGGCAGGTTATCGGGACGGCATCACTCCCAATCCGGACGTGTATTGCAACCGCGAGATGAAGTTTGGCGTCTTTCTTGATTACGCGCTGTCCCAAGGATTCGAAGCCGTCGGCACCGGCCATTACGCCCGCCGGCGGGAGCGTAGTGACGGCACGGCTGACATTTTGCGAGGCTCGGACCCCAATAAGGATCAGAGCTATTTTCTCGCCTTGATGGAGCAGCGTCAGGCATGGCATGCAAGGTTCCCATGCGGGGAGTTGCTCAAGCCCCAGGTCAGGGAGACAGCGAGACGGTTTAACTTGCCCGTGGCCGATAAAAAAGACAGTCAGGGGATTTGCTTCATCGGCAACATCAAGATGAGTGATTTCCTCAGCCACTACGTGCCCGACAATCCGGGCGATATTGTCGATTTGGAAGGTAAGGTGCTTGGGGCTCATCGTGGCTTACACCTCTACACCCTTGGCCAGCGTAAAGGGCATGGGGTGGCGTCACCGCGCGAGGGCATGGCTTACGTCGTGGTGGGTAAGGATGCCGAAAAGAATCAACTCATTGTCGGCTGGGACCAGACGGACACCCCCGGGCTTTACGTAGAGCACTGCACGGTGGGTTCGGTGAGCTGGGTGAATAAGGCGATCACCTCATCATGCAAGCTGGAGGCTCAGCCAAGATACCGCGCCAAGAGCGAGCCAGTCCATATTACGCCAACGGAGGAGGGCAAACTTCTATTGGACTTTGTCCGCCCTCAGCGCGCCATCACAGCGGGCCAGATTTGCGCGTTTTACGATGGCGGCACACTGTTAGGTGGTGGGGTGTTTGAAGAGGTGAATACGCCTGCCTCTTAGCAAGGGCAAATGATAAGGAAAACCGAAACAATCGGATCTTGTCATTCTCACACGGCACGCCTATTTTCACAACCTTATGAAAATAAATGCATTATTTGCTATCGTTAGTCTTGCCATCATAGCCAGCGCCCAGGCAGGAGAGGAAGCCTCAGCCAAGCACGTAGTAGCACCTCCCGCACCTTCCTGCCTTTGGTCATGGTTTGCTGGTGGATCTGTAGGAGTCATCGATGGTGACGACTGGGATGAAGAAATCTACACGCTGCACATTGGTAAAGAAAGAAAATGTGTTGGATCTAATGGTTCGCATGCATTGTTTCTGGAGGTCGGGTACACCGAGGAAGAGGAGTCTTCAAGGTCTGTAGTTAACACGCCAGGAGAGGAGTTTGAAGAGGGTAATTTTTTACCAGACACACAAGAAACAACGCAGTTAAGTTTGGAAACGGAAATTATTCCGATCACATTGAACTATAAATATGAAAGTGTTCTTTCCGGCAATTTCAACTGGTATGCTGGTGCTGGTGCTGGCATCGCCCTTGTAGATATAGAACTCAAGGAAACGACTACCACCATACAAGGCGACAGTAATACATCTGCAGTTGATAACCAGTCAGATGATGATGTAGTGTTCTACGCTCATATTTTTGCCGGTGTTGTATACAACCTCAGCGATGCTTGGGAAGTATTTGGTGGCGCTCGCTACATCTTTATGGACGATCCCGATTTTGGCGGGGATTCCATCGACGCCCCACTTGACGAAGAAGTTCATTACGAGCTTGGCGCGCGTTACAATTTCTAGATCACAAATAACAATTTACACTAACCCGTATGACTCTGGTCATACGGGTTTTTTATGATGTTGGAACCAGCTTGCTAGGTAGTATCAGCAAGCAAATAGATGCCATCATCAAAAAGGAGAACCAGTCACCGGCAAGGGCATAGAGTGAGAAGGGGCCGTGTTTCGCGGGGTAGGCATGTCCGTAAACGCTTGAGAGCACAAAGTGACTGCCCGCCTCATCCTCGATGACCTGGCGCTTGCCAGAGGCAGGGTCAGTCAAGCTGCCGGTGGAGGATATAATACAGCTTACACCGGTATTGGCGCTGCGTACCATCGGGCGTCTCAACTCGATGGCACGGAATTTTGAGTTGGCAAGATGTTGTAGGGCGGCCTCACTCTGCTTGAACCAGCCGTCATTGGTAACATTAATGATGAGTTGTGGTTTGTTGCGGACAAACTTGCGTGTGAGCCTGCCCACGGTGTCCTCAAAGCAGACACTTGGAATGAGTTGAACTTGCTTGTCGCCGACCGGGGCGCTCATCGGGTCGGTTGATGTGCCTGCATCAAAGTTGCCGGCAAAATCCGCACCCGAGGAAAACTTGAAGAGCTCACCGAGGAAGGGCAGCGTGTCAATGAATGGAATGTATTCACCAAAGATGACGAGGTGAAGTTTGCGCCAAGTGCTGATACTTTTCTCAACGTCATCCTCGGGTGGCACCATGACAATACTGTTGTATTGGCGCCCGTCTTGTTTGCCAATGGCGCGCTGACCGTCAAAGCTCACCTCAAACTCGTTGACTCCGGAAATAAGGACAAAGGGCCCGGTGAGATTTTGCAGCGGTCTGATTTCCTCCTGGAAAAAATGATAGGTGTCACCCAGAGGCAGATATCCTTCCATGTTATCGGCAAAAAAGAGCGGCGCAGGAATAGCACTCTCAGGCCAGATGACGAGATCAGCTTGTTTGAGCTTTACGGAATCGCCATTCACATGGGCTTTCATGTTTTGAATGTTGTCCTCCTCAAGGGCTTCGATCGCTTTGCCAGTTGTGCCTGAATAAATCCCAAAAATATCGGCTGCAGATGCGGGGTCCCACTTGACGTCTTGGGGTATATTGCCTTGGACCAGAAGAATACGAACGCGCTCTGTTTCCCATCCGTTGACGTCCTTGATGCGCCAGACGCCATAGCAAAACTGTAAGGCAAGGAGCAGGGCCGCGACACTGAAGTCAAGCCGTGGCTTGAGCTTGCCAGCGGCAGCCTCGGACTTGAGACGGGCAGTTGTTTGGACGATGACGGCGCTCATCAGCACAGGCAAGAATGCCAGCCCTGTAACCCCCACGAGATCAGCAGCCTGCGCCAGCACCGGGGTTTCATGAAAGGCCACGCCCAAGCCGTTCCAGCCAAAGCCGGTAAAGACCCAACCGCGCAGCCATTCGAGTGACACCCACGCCGCGGCATTGATAAAGGCAAATTTCAGAGCCAGGATGGAGTCCCCGAGGGAGCCTAGCAGACGCCCCGTTCTCTTACTGCTGTTTTGATCTTGTCTCTTCCGGGTAATTTTCTCTTGGATGCGCTTGGCAGAGCAAACCTCAGAGTCTTCATTTGCATCGGAGAGGTCCTGTTTTCTCCAGGGGTTGCCAAGGCTTACCGCAATGGCACCCCAGGCCCCGAAATAGAGGGCGAGGAAGGCGGCCAAGGCCATGGAGCCAAGACCACTCACCGTCCATAGCCATTTGAGATTAAGTAACCAGAAGGCCAGGCCTGTCAGATAACCAATACCAAACCCATAGCGCTTGGTGTTGCCTCGCCAGATGGCAGGCAGCAAAGGGAGCATCCATACCCAGACAAGCCCGGATACATTTCCCATGCCCGGGAAGCACATTGCCAATAACAAGCCGCTGATGAGTGCGGCAATCATTGGCCACAGGGCCCGATTGGATGTGTTCAACATGGTTGTGGCGAGCGAGGTGATGCTCTGATGTGCTGGAGCATGCTAGGCCATACGCGCCTTGGCATCTGCCTCCAAAGCAAGCCAGAGAGACTCCAGCCCGGCGGCGACTTTTTCCTTGCTGGCTTCCAACTGGTCGGATGGAGCGTCTTTACCGAAGAGGTAGTACTTGATCTTTGGCTCGGTGCCCGACGGGCGCACAGCACATGAGCGTCCGTCTTCAAGGTCGATGATCAGCATGCCTTCTTTAGGCAGGGTGTCTCCCTCAGCATCTTCAAAGTCATCTTTGGAGAAATCACGCACCCGTGTAACGGCAGCACCGTCGACTTCACTGGGCGGATTTTCAGAGTAAGAGGTGGATAGGGCTTTGATCTGGGCAGCGCCGTCCGCTCCCTCCATGACAAGTGCTTTGCCAACCTCGAGGTGATAGCCGTACTCGCGATAAAGATCATCCATGAGTGCGGCGATGGTTTTACCCTCACTTCTGGCGTAGGCAGCGAGCTCGGCAAACATGACCGCAGCTCCATTTCCATCCTTGTCACGAATGGAATCCGTGCCGAGATAGCCGTAGCTTTCCTCACCCCCGAAGATGAAGAAGCGGGAATACTCCAGGCGCAATGCTCTGCTTTGCTCAGGACTCAGGGCGCGGTAATTTCCTTTTTTGTCTGCAGGGATGGCATCCTCGTATTTTTGCAACTTGGCCGCGATGTATTTAAATCCGGTGAGGGTATCAACAATACCTACTCCGTATTTTTCTGCGATGGCACGCTGAAGTTCGGTGGTGACCAGTGTTTTAATTAATACCGCCCGGCTTCTGTTGGAATCAGTGATGATACCTTGGTCGACAAAAGTCTTGGTGCGATACCAAGCCATCAGTGAGCCAATTTGGTTACCGGTAAGCAGCTGCATCTCACCCTGATCATTGCGCACAGCCACTCCCATGCGGTCACAGTCAGGGTCTGTGCCGATGACAATCTCGGCACCATGCTCGTTGGCAAGGGCAATGCCCATGGCCAAGGCTGGGCCATTTTCAGGGTTAGGGGAGTCCACGGTGGGGAAGCGGCCATCCTGGACATCCTGTTCAGGCACGGTAATGACTTCAAAGCCGAGCTCGTTGAGCAAAGGCACGATGCAGTGACCTCCCGTGCCGTGAAGATTGGTGAAGACTACCTTCGTTTTTTCTTCTCCGCCTTCCATGAGGTCAGGGCGCAGCAGTAGGCTCTTGGCATCATCCATGTAGACGCGGTCCATCTCAGCAGAAAGGACGTGGAGTGTGCCCTGCTCGCTCTCAGGCAAAGCATCATATGCTTCACTGGTGATTGCATTGACTTCATTGATAACACCGGTGGCATTGGGTTCGACAAGTTGAGCCCCCTGGTTGAAATAAGCTTTGAAGCCATTGTCATGAGAGGGGTTATGGCTTGCAGTAAGAACTACACCCGCATCGGCATTGAGGGCCCGGATGGCGTAAGAGATTTCCGGAGTGGCCCGGGCGCTGTCAAAGAGGTGAACGTCACAGCCTAGCTCGGTACAAAGCTTGGCACAGAACTCAGCAAAGTCTCTGGAGAAGTGGCGGGTATCATGCCCGAATACGAATGCCGGTTTACGCTCAATACCTTGCTCCGCGAGATAGCGCTTCAAGTAGATGATCATGCCGCGGACAGCGCGGCTGACATTGTAGAAGTTCATCGAGGCGGTGCCTACGCATGGATGCTCAGGCCGGTCATTGGGTCCCCCCGCTCCTTGTTCTGCTTCAGTGACAGTACGACCAATGGTCCTGCCTCTCAGACCACCGGTTCCAAAAGCGAGAGTTTTGAAAAAGCGGTCATTGAGCTCTTGCCAAGAGCCGCTCTCTGCGAGCTCAGAAATGGCAGCTGCGGCAATCGGGCTGGTAGTGCCGTTGAGAAGGGCTTGGATATTGTCGCGGGATGACTCCAGCAGTTGGCCTGCAGATACGGCGTCATCAAGGGTATCGAGAACAGATTGAATATCAGACATTTCGGGCTGGATGATAGGCAGAGTTCATGAGATTGCAACCCTGTGATCAGGCATAAACCAGAGGCTGCTATCGATAAACGTGCTCCCATTCTGGGAGGAGATACTGATGCGCTGCGTCTCATTGATGGTGAGGGTGACGGCCTGCCCGGTTTCTACCTGGATGCCTTTGCCGGGCGTTGGCTTGTGAGCACTCAAGGCGATCAACTTGATCCAGGGCTTGCCTCATGGTTGAAGGCGCAGGGGGAAGAGGGGCGGTCCATTTACTGGAAACGACTCGATCAGAACGAAAAAACAAACCCCAAGCACTTTGCCGGACCCACGCAGGAGGAACCGTTCACCATTAAGGAGAGTGACTTGAATTACGTGGTCAATTTTCAAGCCGGGTACTCACAGGGCATTTTTCTCGATCAGCGCCTTAATCGTAAGCTTGTCCGCAGTCACTCACAGGAGGGCATGACCATCCTGAACACCTTTGCTTATACAGGGGCTTTCTCCGTGTCTGCTGCCATGGCAGGAGCCACCACCACCACTTTGGATCTCTCCCAAGTCTATCTGGACTGGGCGAGAGAAAATTTTCAGGCCAATGGCATGGACCCGGCGAATCATTACTTTTGCAAAGGTGACACCTTTCACTGGTTGAAACGCTTTGCACGCCAGGGCAGGAGTTTTGATGGCATTATTCTGGATCCGCCAACATTCTCACGGGATGACAAGGGCAAGGTGTTTCGTGTCGAAAAAGATTATGGCCGTCTGGTCAAGATGGCTCAGGCTTGTCTGAGCCCTGATGGTTGGATGCTGTGTTGTACGAACTGCCGGAAACTTGAGCTGGGGGACTTCATGCGAGATATCCGCCAAGCCGTGCCGCATGGGCGGGTCACATCACTGCCAATGCCGGATGAATATACGGCACACCCATACTTGAAATCAATATGGGTGAGTTTTGATGGATAATCTCCTCAAGCGGCGAATCAGATGCCTTAGAACTGGTAATCCAGATAGAACTGGAACTGACCTCCCTGGTCAGCTTCCTCGTCATCATCGGGAGTGCCGAGCGGGAAGGCGTAATCAATCGCGATAGGGCCAAAGGGCAGGTTCATTCTGAGACCAAAACCAACGTCGTGGTAGTATCCGTCACCGAACTCCCATGAATCTTCATTCACCGTTCCTATGTCGTAAAATACCGCGCCACGGACATTCTCCACAAGGGGGAAGGTGTATTCGACGGTGGCAAAGGCAGCGGTATTTCCGCCAAGTACCTCACCGGTTTCCGGATCACGTGGACCCGCATCACGGTTTTCAAATCCACGCAGGTCGTAAGGACCGCCGAGGAACTCACGATCAAAGATCGGCACGGTGGACGAGTCTCCATGAGTATCAGCAACAGTGATGCCGCCTTTCACATCAAGAATGCTATCTCCCCATAGATTCCAGTGCTTTGATCCACTCGCGCTAACAATGAACACATCCACATCTCCACCTAGGGCGCCCCCTGCGTAGGTAATGCCAAAGTCAAGTTTCTCTCCTTTGCGGGGCAACTGGTTATCATCCCGGCTATCGAAAACGTAATTCAGACTCAAGGCACTGCGCAGGTAGTCCCCCTCCTCCGCCTTGAATGCGTCTGAGGTATCCGACTCCGGATCAATGTTAATATTTTCCAGACGGTATTCAGTCCGTATGTAGGAGCGCTTGCTCAGCGGCTTGCGCAGGAAGACAGCGCCACCCAACTGGCTTTGCTCATATTCAGAGCTGTAGAACAGCGAGTTGCGGTAGAACAACTCTGTTCCGAGGGCTAAGCGACGACCCAAAAACCAGGGCTCGACGAGTGATAAGCGCAGGTCGGTGCGCTCACTACCAAGCTGAAGTCTGGCGGCAAAGCGTTGTCCGGCGCCGGTGAATCTACCCCAGTTGGTGATATCAAAGTTAGTTTGCTCAAGATTGACGTAGCCCACAATGTTGTCCACAGAGCTAAAGCCCAGACCAAAGCCAACGGAGCCGGTTTTGCGCTCATCGACAAGGATGTTGATGTCACGATACCCTTTTTGCGCGCTTGGTGATGTCGTTACCTGCACATCATTGAAATAGCGCATGTTTCTGAGGACTTGACGTGATCTCTCCACCTCCACGGAATTCAAATACTCACCCGGCTGCATGGGAAGCTCACGGCGGATCACCCTGTCCTGGGTCTTGTCGTTACCTTCGATCGTAACCCTGCCAACGCGATAGCGGCCGCCCTCAACAATGCGGTAGGTAATGGAGACGCTGGTGGCACTGACATCGCGAATGTCAGGACTGACAGAGGCATCAGCATAACCTTTCGAGCCATAATACTTGCGAATCATAGTGATGTCATCACGCATTTTGGTAATGGAATAGGCATCTCCAGCAAGGAGCGTGAGCGCGGGCATGAGCTCCTCTGCGGTAAATACTGTCATCTTGCCAAAGCCGACTCCCGCTACGGTGAATTTTTCACCTTCATCAATGGTGATGACAAGATCGACGCGGTCATCTTCCATGGGCACTCTTTGGACACTGGCAGAAGCGCGGAGATAGCCACGGTTGCGATAGTAATCGAGCACACGATCGAGATCCTCATCAAGTTTGGTGGCGTCGATGCGGCCGGATTTGGTAATGAAGGAGAACCAGCCTTTTTGCTTGGTTTTCATTTCATTGCGCAACTCGTGCGACTTGAAGGTGGTATTGCCCTGGAAGCGGATTTTGTGGATTTCAGCGCGATCCCCTTCATCAATGACGATGACAAGCTCGGCAGAACCGGGTGTGTCCGTTGCCTGTATATTGTGGGATACCGTTACATCTGCAAAACCATAGCCAATGTAGTAGTCGAACACCTTGCGGCGCGCGCCGAGAATGTCCTCATCACTCAAGAGGCCCCCGGCTTTGAGCTCGGTGACGCTAGCGAGCTTACGGTCGCTGAATTTTGAATTGCCGACAAAGCTTACCGAGATGATCTTGGCGCGTGTTTTAACCTCAGCAATGACATTGATTCCTCCTCCTCCGGATTCAGCAAAAAAGCGGATATCATCAACAAGGCCGCTTTCGTAAAGAGAGCGAACGTCATCATCGAGGCGCGCGGCACTGTATTTTTGCCCCGCGCGTGTGGACATGTATCCACGAATACGAGCTTCATCCACGGTGCGAGGGCCGTTGTATCGAACCGTTACGGAATTGATTTTTTCCCCTTCAAAGTTTTGTGCGTGGGCTGTGCTAAAGCTGGCCATCAAAACAAAACCCGCGAGCACGATAAGCTGCTGCGGGGCGAGTCGGGTCATGTATTTTATCATATGGATATTACTGCTGATTGGTGTGGTGTGATCACAAGCGCTGGCGGTGATCGCGTCAAGTTGAAACGCAGATATTATCCTTTGCGCAACAGGGGGTGCCCCTGCTTTGCTTTTGAGGTGAAGGGGGCCCTAAGATAGGTCGGGGCCAAGGGTTTGGATAATAGCTCCTGACGTCTCGTTTCATCGAGCTCCAGCCAGAGCTCAACAAGCAAGCGCGAATGCGGTTTAGTCTGTGTGAGGAGGGTTTGTAGGGCTTCGTTGAGTGGCAGCTTGGCGGGGATATCCAGCGTAAACAGGATAGGATTGGGATCAGAGCCAAGTCGCGTATTCAAGGTATCCGCATCCATGAGCTCAGGCTCGGCCGCCTCGCCGGACTTGGCGATGGGCGAAAGATAATAGAGACCCCTGCGGGCATCTCCAATGGCTATGACTGTGGCTGATGCTGCCGAGGCCTCAGAGCTGCGAGCTATGGGAGTTGCAGCCAAGGACCCAAGACCAGCAGCTGGGCAATGATGGGCAATGGCTACGCCCTGGGCCGCGGCGATCCCTATTCTGGTACCACTGTAACTTCCGGGGCCAGTGCCAACAAGGACAGCCGTCAGCTCACGTCCGTCAAGTGCGGCAAGCGCCTGGGCAAGGGGCTCAAAAATCATGGAGTTATGGCTCCTGTCGCTAACGAATTGGGCATCGTAGAGGCAACTACCGCCGGACCAAAGTGTAAT
This sequence comes from Akkermansiaceae bacterium, assembly GCA_040264795.1. GTDB lineage: Bacteria > Verrucomicrobiota > Verrucomicrobiia > Verrucomicrobiales > Akkermansiaceae > Oceaniferula. The sequence continues at coordinate 11,813 of JBDQHQ010000012.1, forward strand.
GCTGGCATCCGGTGTGCTGGTCTCGATGGCAAGTAATGTTGTCACAAGTCCAACTTAATCAAGGCATGCAAAATACCAATCATCGAATTGCGAAAAATATCTAAAAAAAACCTCACATATCCAAAGCGATTCATTCTTGCATCCCTTCTCATTTCCCGCTTACCTCCATTCCGCCAATGGTCTCAATATCATGATCCGATATAGGCTATGTAACATTTTCTTTGTCGTCATGCTCAGGCATGGCCGGTAAATCTTGAAATCGTTGGGGGTCCGCCCCAGCCGGCAATCATAAAAAAATCAAACAAGAAGTATTAATAATCATGAGTGACTATGCAAAAGGACTTGAAGGAGTCATCGCCAATGAATCAGCCCTGAGCAATGTGGAGGGCCTGAAGGGGGAACTATCGTATCTTGGTTATGATATCGATGACCTGGTTGAGCACTGTTGCTTTGGCGAAGTCACTTACCTTCTGCTCAAAGGACGTCTTCCCAATACCAAGGAGCTGCAAAACTTCAGGGCCAAGCTACACCAAAACCGTGAGTTGCCGCCTCAGGTGATTGATTTCATCAAAACAGCACCTCAAGATGCAAGCCCCATGGATATTGTGCGCACCGGGGTTTCTATGCTGGGGCTCTATGATAAACGTGCCAAAATCGGCGAGCCTGATCATGAGGCGCTCTATGAGGCTGCACTTTCGATCATTGCCCGTATCCCGGTCATCATCGCGTATTTTCATCGCGCCCGTAATGGGATGGAGTTGCCACCGGTCCGCACGGACCTCTGCAGTGCCGCACACTTCCTCTACCTGATCAATGGCGAGGAGCCCACAGAGGCTGCTGTCAAGACTCTCGATATCGCCTACACCTTGCACGCGGATCACGGCATGAATGCCTCCACCTTCTCCGCACGTGTTACAGTCGCAACGCTGAGTGATATTTACTCAGGCATGACCTCTGCCATTGGCACGCTGAAAGGGCCGCTTCACGGTGGAGCTAATGAGGGCGTGATCCACATGCTGGAGAAAATTGGCAGCGAAGACAAGGTGGATGCTTATGTGGAGGACTGCCTAGCCAACAAAAAGAAAATCATGGGCATCGGCCACCGGGTTTACAAAGTCCTCGACCCACGCGCCCCGCACCTCAAGAAAATGGCCCTTGAGCTGACCAATGAGCTTGGTGAGCCCAAGTGGATTAACATGTCCAACCGCATCGCTGAGCTCATGCTTGAGCGTAAGGGATTAAACGCGAACGTAGATTTCTACTCCGCAACCGTTTACTACTCACTTGGGATCCCCACGGATCTCTTCACGCCGATCTTTACCATCGCCCGTGCGTCTGGATGGGCCGCCCAAATTCTTGAGCAGCTCCGTGACAATCGTCTTTATCGTCCGCTTACCAAATATGTCGGACCTCAGGAAACCATGCCGGTTCCTCCGATCAGCGAGCGTTGAGCTCCAAGTGCCCCAATTAAATTTTCAAAGCCCGGCTGACTCATGATTTGAGCTGTCGGGCTTTTTTGGGGAGTTTTTTAATTGGCATCCTTATCGCCCATCCTCTTAATATCCACTCCTGTCACTTCAGGCCCCCGAGCACCTACCCTTTTAACACTAATGACCAAGCGTAATATTGCACCCCGTCTCTCGATCATGATGTTTCTCCAGTTTTTTGCCTGGGGTGCATGGTTCGCTACGCTCGCTCTCGCCATGGGCAATAACGGTCTGGGGGATTTCATCGGCGGTGCTTACGAGAGTGCGCCGATCGCCGCCATTGTCGCACCGCTGTTTTTGGGCCTTATAGCCGACAGGCTGTTTTCATCGGAAAGGGTGATGGGCATTCTGATGCTTGTGGGCGGAGCAATCATGTGTGCGATAGCCACCATCGCGCCGCAAGGCAGCGAGAAAGGCGAGCTTATCGTGTGGCTCATGATTGCGTATATGCTCTGCTATATGCCAACACTGGGGCTCGGCAACACCATTACCTTTACCCATCTTAAACAGGAGCAGTTTCCCAAGGTGCGGGTCTGGGGCACCATCGGCTGGATTGTGGCCGGCCTGGCCCTGGGTGCTTGCGGCTGGTCTGCGTCACTGAATATTTTCTGGCTTGGTGCGGTATCCAGCCTGCTTTTGGGCTTATACAGCTTCACCCTGCCGCACACGCCGCCTCCGGCAAAGAATAAGCCTCTGGATTTAGGATCTTTACTGATGGTGGATGCTTTCAAACTGCTCAAAAATCCGCCTTTTCTCGTCTTTGCGCTTTGCTCCATGTTGATCTGCATTCCCTTGGCCTATTACTATGGCCAAACATCAGCATTCCTGGGTGCTGCCGGTTTTGAGCAAGCCGCATCCACGATGACCTTAGGCCAGATGTCGGAGATCATCTTCATGATCCTGATCCCGTTTTTCTTCCGCAAGCTGGGGGTCAAACTCATGTTGCTCATTGGCATGGGATGCTGGGTAGCTCGCTACGCCTTGTTTGCTTTTGGCGCGCCCGATCAGGTTGCCTGGATGCTCTTGCTGGGAGTTGCCCTGCACGGCATCTGTTATGACTTCTTTTTTGTGACCGGCTTTATTTACACCGACAAAAAAGCCTCGGTGGATATTCGCGGTCAGGCCCAGTCACTCCTCGTTTTCCTGACCCAGGGGCTGGGGATGTTCTTTGGATTCAGGATGGCATTCGGAGGCAACTTTCCGTTTACGGGCAAGGCTCTCCCCAACACCTATGGCGAGTATGGTGTGGATCCCGCAGGACAAGATGCTTTGATGGAAAACCTCAAGGAGGTCTCAACTAACACAGAGACGGGCTTTATGGATAGTCTGCTCGGCATGTTCGGCAAAGGCTATCCGGAAGGGGTCAATGCTGAGCTCATCACCAAAGCCATGGCAGACTGGAAAAATTACTGGCTTTTTCCTGCGGGAATGGCCGCAGTGATTTTCGTTCTCTTTGCCTTGCTGTTCTGGGACAAGGTGGACAAGGACGTCACCGAGGACGAGGTAGCCAAAGCGGCATCTCCGGACGAAGAGAGCGCTGTCTAACACTTAAAATATTTCAATGATCATGAGTAAGCCAACGATTAAAATTCTCTGTGCAGGAGCGGGACACATGGGTCGCTCCCATGCCCTTGCCTATCACAACATACCGGGCTTTGAGATTGCCGGAATCTGCACTCGCTCGGCGAGCTCGAGAGAGAAGCTTAATGAGGAACTCGGAGGAGGCTACGCCCTATTCGGCGATTTTTTCGAGGCACTTGAAGAAACCAAGCCGGACGCGGTTTCCATCTCCACCTACCCGGATACCCATGCCCCGTATGCGGTGGCCGCTCTCGAGGCCGGATGTGATGTCTTCATTGAGAAGCCGCTCGCTGAAACGGTTGAGGAAGCGGAAAAAATCGTTGCCGCCGCCAAAGCCAACAACCGTAAGCTCGTCATTGGTTATATCCTTCGCCATCACCCAAGCTGGCAGAAATTTATCGAGATGTCCCACGAGCTCGGTAAGCCACTGGTCATGCGGATGAACCTTAACCAGCAATCATCCGGAAGCGAGTGGGAAACCCACAAGAACCTGATGGCCTCGATTTCACCCATTGTGGACTGTGGGGTGCATTATGTTGATGTGATGTGCCAGATGACGCGTTCCAAACCTGTCCGGGTAGCCGGCCTCGGTGCGAGGCTCACTGATGAGTTGCCAGAGGGGAAGCTCAACTACGGGCACTTACAGGTTACCTTTGAGGATGGCTCCGTGGGTTGGTATGAAGCCGGTTGGGGCCCCATGATGAGTGAGACCGCATTCTTTGTAAAAGACGTGGTTGGCCCGAAGGGATGTGTCACCATTGAGGCCAAAGAGGCCGCCGGAGCAGGAGCCTCCGCGGATGTGGATGCCCACACCAAGACCAACACCCTACGTCGCCATTACTCAGAGCTGGACGGGGAGGGGAACTTTGTCCACGAAGATGCCTGGACCGAAACCGGTGATGAGCCCGATCATGATGAGCTTTGCCATCGTGAGCAGGCCTTCTTCCTCGATGCCATCCACAACGATGTTGATCTCGGCGACCACATGGATGATGCTATCAATTCGATGAAAATCGTCGCCGCTGCGGACAAGTCATTCCGCACGGGCGAGATGGTCACGCTGTGAGTTAAATGACGGGACAAAGATTTTGTCGTTGTTGCGCGCCACCATTGCTTTAGAATGCTTAAGTAATGGGTGATGATGTGGAAGCATTTCTCGAGTTTATGCGAGTGGAGCGCAACGCTTCGTTACGCACGTTAAGAAATTATAGCCATGCGCTGAATGCTTATCTGGATTGGCGTGGTAAGGATTTTAACTCGTGGCGAGATTGCTCCGCAGATGACTTCCGTGCTTATCTCTTCGAATTGATGAAGCAAGAGATGGCAAGGTCTACCATCCGTTTGCGCTTCGCAGCACTAAGGTCGTTTTACAAGTTTCTAGTGCACCGGTGCGGTCTTGCAGTGAGCCCACTAAGTGATGTGCAGCTTCCCAAACCGGATAAGAAACTGCCCGTTGTTTTGACCCTTGCTCAGATGGAGCAACTACTGGAAATGCCTCGAAAAATCGACCCTGATGCTCGTGCCTTACCATGGCAAGCATCAAGGGACGTGGCGATCATGGAGCTTTTTTACTCGAGTGGCCTGCGCGTCTCCGAGCTGGTAGCACTCGATGTCAGGGATGCCGATTTTCTGTCTGAAACCTTGCGTGTATTGGGTAAAGGGAACAAAGAGCGCATCGTGCCCATAGGTTCACACGCCATGCAGGCAATTCAGAAATATCGTAGTGAAGCTGCGGTGCATGATGGTCCCTTGTTTATTAATAAGAATAAAGACCCACAAAAGCGGCGCCTCTCGGCGAGATCGGTACAGCTGCTACTCAAGAAATATCTGGCCGCTTCCGACATTGGCTTTGAGGTAACACCTCATAAATTGCGCCATACCTTTGCCACCCACATGCTTGATCATGGTGCGGATCTACGTAGTGTGCAGACTTTGTTAGGCCATGCGTCTCTCTCTACGACTCAAATATATACTCATGTTACCAAAGAGCGCATGAGAGAGGCTTACGATGCCGCGCACCCGCGGGCGGATCAGTGAACCGCTGGCCCCGTGGCATTATGCTAGTGAGGTATTGAGGCTGGCCACGCTGGGATTTTAGAGTGTCCCGAAGATGCGGTCGCCTGCATCTCCCAGGCCTGGTAGGATATAGCCTTTTTCGTTAAGCCGGTTATCCAGTGCAGGATAGTAGACAGCAACATCAGGGTGATCACTGTTGATTCTGCCAAGGCCTTCAGGGGCGGCCACCATACATGCAAAGGAGAGGTGTTTGGCGCCCTGTTTTTTGAGTTCGGTAATAGCCGCACTCGCAGAGCCGCCGGTAGCAAGCATGGGGTCAAGCACGATCACGTCCCCGTCGGCGATATGTTCGGGACTCTTGTGATAATAACATTCAGGCTGCAGGGTGTCTTCATTGCGGGCCAGCCCTACATGGGCGACGGAGGCCTCAGGCAACAAATCAAGGAAACCATCCAGCATGCCGAGGCCGGCTCGTAACACAGGAGCCAGTATGATCTCGCGTTCTAGCCTCCTGCCCGTGGTAATTTCCATGGGGGTCTCCACCTCGATGGGCAGCGTCAGTAAA
>JBDQHQ010000013.1:0-16683 GCA_040264795.1 Akkermansiaceae bacterium
ACAAGTTGGGTGTCCCAACCCGCTTCGTTGTCCGCGGAAGTCACGGATAAAGAATATCAAAACCAGAGAACCCACAACCAATCAATTTAGCCATGGCTCAGACCAATATCACAGAAATCCGCGAGCTCACCACTGAAGAGCTCACCAGTCGCTTGCGTGACCTCAAGCAGGAGTCACTGAACCTCCGCCTGCAACAGGCTACAGGGCAGCTGGAAAATACCGCACGCCGCAAGCTGGTCCGCCGGGAAATTGCACGAGTGCAGACCATACTCTCCGAGCGTCGTCTCCAGAGTTAAGCTAATTGCCGAATCACAAAAGAATATCAATCATGAGCGAATCTGAAACCAAAACACACGGTCTGCGTAAGACCCGCGTCGGTATTGTAGTCTCAACTTCCATGGATAAGACCATCGTTGTGGAGTATACCAACCGCGTGCCTCACCCACGCTTCAAGAAAATCATCAAGAGATCCAAGAAGTTCTATGCCCACGATGAAAATGGTGAAGCAGCAGTGGGGGATAAAGTCAGCATTATCGAAACCAAGCCTATCTCCAAAAAGAAGTGCTGGAAACTCCAGGAGGTTCTAAGCCACTAATTTTTCAAACATGTTGCCCTGCGGTAACACCGGCAACTTGCCGAACATTTATTAATAACAAAAACATTTTAATGCCATGATACAGATGGAATACAAATTAGAAATCGCCGAAAACACCGGTGCCCGTGTTGCCAAAATGATTGGCGTCATCGGTAAGCGCACCAAGGTGGCTCGCGTAGGTGATGTCATCACCGCTCACGTGCGCGAAGCAATCCCCACTGCGAGCATTAAAAAAGGCGAGGTCGTCAAGGCTGTCGTTGTGCGCTCCGCTTATCCAGTGCGGCGTGCAGACGGCTCTGTGCTTCGCTTCGACAACAATGCTATAGTCATCATCGACAAAGACGGAAATCCCCGAGGCACCCGTATTTTTGGCCCGGTTGCCCGTGAGCTGCGTGACAAGCGCTACATGAAAATTGTATCCCTTGCCCCAGAGGTTCTTTAATAACAATCATCAACTCCATTTATCATGCGTATCAAAACTCACGTAAAAAAAGGCGACGAAGTAGAAGTTATCGCCGGCAACCACAAAGGCAAGCGCGGCACTGTTCTCGAAGTCAATGCAGGCAGCGGACAAGTCATTGTTGAAGGTGTCCGCATCATGAAAAAAGCAATCCGCAAGTCAGAGCAACATCCTGATGGCGGCATTGTTGAACAAGACGGACCCATTGCTATATCAAACGTTAAGAAAATTTCCTAAACTTATATGGGAGGATCAAGACAGGTTCCCCATCAATAACCCCAGCGCTTAAGCGAACTAAAAACCAGCTGACCCGCAAACCATGAAACCAACACTACAAAGCTACTACCAAGATAAGGTGATTCCTGCACTCAAAGAGGAGCAAGGATATACCAACCCGCACCAGATTCCCGCTCTGGAAAAGATTGTCGTCACCACTCACGTTGGATCGGCCTCTGACCGCAAGCAGGCCGTTGAAGATGCAATCGAAGACATTTGCAAGATCACCGGCCAGAAGCCAAGTATTTCGTATGCTCGTAAGAGTGTTGCCAACTTTAAAGTGCGCGAAGGTGAAGCTGTAGGAGCCCGTGTTACCCTGCGTGGCAGTCATATGTGGGAATTTTTGGATAGGTTCATTAATATCACGGCCCCCAATATTCGCGATTTTCGTGGTATTACTCCCAAGAGCTTTGATGGCCGTGGTAACTATGCCCTCGGAATCGACGATCAATCCATTTTCCCTGAAATTGAGCTCGATAAGATCAAGCGTCAGCTTGGCTTCGACCTCATTTTTGTTACCTCCGCAAACACGGATGATGAGGGGCGCGCGCTTCTCAAGGCGCTCGGCATGCCATTCCGTGAACCTAAGAAGGCCGATGACGCTGCCTAAACACCACGTAGCAACCAATTATTAATCATTAATAGAATTACAAGCACTATGGCAGTTTTAAGTGACCCAATCTCTGACTTTCTCACCCGCCTCAAAAACGCATCACGCGCAGGCAATGAGACATTCAACGCCCCTCACTCCAAGATCAAGGAGGCAATCGCCAAGATTCTCCAGGACGAGGGCTATATCTGGAACTACGAGGTCGATGCCTCCGGTAAGTTCCCTGAGCTCAAGGTGAAAGTGAAGTATGCTGATAATGGCAACCCCATTCTCACAGATATCAAGCGCGTTTCCAAACCTGGAATACGCCGTTACGTCGGTGCGGGAGAAATCCCGCGTGTCCTCAATGGCCTCGGTATCTCCATCGTCTCAACCTCCAAGGGATTGAAGACCGGTGCAGCTGCTCGCAGGGAGAAACTCGGTGGCGAAGTCCTGGCATTTGTCTGGTAGAATTCGTTGCTCATAAATACCTAACTTAGGAGTATAACACTATGTCACGTATTGGTTTAAAAGATATCAACCTGCCTGAGAAAGTCAGCATCAAAGCTGATGGCAATGGACACGTAACCGTTGAAGGACCCAAAGGTAAGCTCGAGTGGACGATGCCCACTGGCATCACACTGGAAGAGGCAGACGGAATCGTCACTCTGAAGCGTGCTTCCGAGCACCGCCGCTATAAAGCACTGCACGGAACCTCCCGCAGCCTGATTAGCAACATGGTTGAGGGTGTAAGTGCCGGTTTTGTCAAGCAACTCGAAATTCAAGGAGTTGGTTTTCGTGCTGCCGTCAAAGGCAAGCAACTTGATCTGAACCTCGGTAAGAGTCATCCCATTTTGCACCCCATCCCTGAGGGTATTACGGTCACCGTTGACCAAAATACCAATATCAAGGTTGAGGGTATCGACAAACAAGCTGTTGGCCAGTTCGCCGCTGAAGTGCGTCGTTATTATCCACCCGAGCCATTCAAGGGCAAGGGTGTTCGCTACGTAGGTGAACGAGTCCGCCGTAAGGCAGGTAAGAGCGTTCAGTAATTAGTAAGAACCTGAATCATCACCAAAGCAAAACCATTTAGAACAATGAGTACTCTCAATCGCAAAAAAGTCCGCCAGCGGATTCACCGTCGCATCCGCAAGAAGGTGTCAGGTGATTCTACCTGCCCCCGCTTGGCTGTTAGCTATTCAAACCAGCATATCTACGCCCAAATCATCGATGATGTGGCAGGTGTTACTCTTTGTGCTGCGTCAAGCCTGGACAAGGGCTTTGAAAAAGCTGCATCCAACCAAGCTACAGCACAAAAAGTTGGCGAACTTGTCGCTAATCGTGCAAAGGAAGCTAATATCTCCAAGGTTGTTTTCGATCGTGGTGGACATCTTTATCACGGAAAAATCAAAGCATTAGCAGATGCCGCTCGTGAGGCAGGACTTCAATTCTAATCCATTTCATCATCATGGCTGAAAATCAAAACGAAAATATCACACCGGCTGAGGCAGAAGACGCCCCGGCACCTGAAGCAGCAGAGGCTGCCCCCGCACCTGAAGCAGCGGAAGCTGCTCCTGCAACAGAACCCAAGGAAGTTGCGCCTGCCGCTGAGCAAGAAGCAAAAGAGGCTCCTGCCCCTGTGGCTGAGGCTCCTGCCCCTGCAGAGGAAAAAGCCGCTGAAGCACCATCCAAGCCTGAAGGTGACAACCGCCGTGGTGGTCCTGGCCGTGGTCGTGGAGGTCGCCCTCAAAGGCAAGCCCCACCCAAGCCAATGACCGAAGACGGCAAGGAGCTCACTGAGAAAGTCGTCTTCATCAACCGTTGTGCGACAGCTACCAAAGGTGGCCGCCGCTTCAGTTTCTCTGCCCTGATGGTATCAGGTGACAAGGAGGGACGCGTTGGTGTCGGTTTCGGTAAGGCCCAAGAGGTCTCGGAATGTATCCGCAAGGGAAGTGATGACGCTAGACGCTCGCTGGTGCGCATGAAAATTGTTGATGGCACGATTCCTCACGAGGTTCAGGCTGAACACGGTGGTGGGGTTGTATTACTCAAGCCAGCATGTCCCGGAACCGGTATTATTGCTGGTGGTGGAGTCCGTGCTGTTTGTGAGGCTGTAGGTATTACCGATGTTCTCGGCAAATCCCTTGGATCCAACAATCACTCCAATGTAGTCAAGGCAACCATGAAGGCGCTCTCCGAGCTGCGCACACGTGAGGAGATCCTCGCCAGCCGTGGCAAAAAAGTCAAAGAGTCGCTCTAATGAGCCGCTGCTTTATTACTAATTTAAATCCAAACATACGAAGATATGAATCTACACAATCTTAAACCGCGCCCTGGAGCCAAGCACCGGGTCAAGCGTCTCGGCTGTGGCGAAAGCTCCGGCCTTGGCAAGACCTCAGGTCGTGGCCACAAGGGTCAGAAGTCTCGCTCAGGAGGTGGTGTTCGCCCTGGTTTTGAGGGTGGCCAGATGCCTCTGCATCGTCGCCTGCCCAAGCGGGGTTTTAATAACACTCGTTTCCAAGACAAAATTGCTGTCGTCAATGTAGCTTCTCTTAACGAGCGCTTTGAGGATGGTGACACAGTCAACATGGAGAGCCTGAAGCAAGCACGTCTTGTCAAAGGGAGCTATGATGGCGTCAAAGTTCTGGGTAATGGAGATCTTGCTAAAAAACTCACTGTAGCCGGCTGTAAAGTCAGCGCTGCAGCTAAGGAAAAAATTGAGAAAGCAGGAGGTAGTGTTACGGAAGCAGACGAGTCTGCAAAGTAAGTCCGGCGCTTCAACCCATGAAATCGTTCATTCATGGAGAGGAGGTGCTCAAGCACTTCCTCTTTGTGTATTAAAATCACAGGATGAAATCCATCTAGCCTCCCCCACAGGATTTCTTAATTCATAACAAACAACAGATAATAGCACTCTAATGATCTCAGCATTTGCGAGCACATGGAAAGTCCCAGAACTTCGGGAGCGTATTCTTTTTACCTTGGCTATCGTGGTTATCGTCCGTTTGGGCGTCCACGTCACTCTTCCCGGAGTTGATGCCAGTGTGATAGCCGAGTATTTGGCTGATAAGCAAAAAAGCGGAGGCGACAGTGGGCCAGGTGCTGCTGTTGGCGCAATGCTTGGTTTTTTCTCTGGTGGAGGTCTGCAAAAAATGGGTGTGTTTGCCTTGGGTATCATGCCTTACATTTCTGCATCCATCATGATGCAGCTGATGACGGCTGTTGTGCCCAAACTCTCGAAACTCGCGCGTGAGGATGGTGGACGCCAAAAAATCAATCAATACACGCGCGTCATCACCATCATCATTGCCCTTGTGCAGGGCTATCTCCTGGCCATAAGTCTGAAAAATCCGGGCAATATCCCCGGGCTTCAGGGAATCTCAAAATTCGGTGAGGTCGTTCCGGACCATGGTTTTGTGTTCATAGCTATGACCGTGCTGACTATTGTTACCGGCACATTACTACTGATGTGGTTGGGTGATCAGATCACCGAGCGTGGTCTGGGTAATGGTATATCTCTGATTATTACCGTAAACATCATTTCCGCTCTTCCAGGTGCTTTGGTCATTACTTGGCAGACACTCGTCTCCGGAGCAGATGCAGGTGTTGGTGCGGCAGCCTTCCTGGTATTCTTGGTAGCATTCCTGATTTTTGTCATCGCGGCAACGATTGCGATTACCCAAGCTCAACGTCGCATCGCTGTCCAGTATGCGAAGCGTGTGATGGGGCGCAAGCAGCTCGGAGGGCAGACCCAGTATCTGCCTCTCAAGGTCAACTATGCGGGTGTGATGCCTATCATCTTTGCCACCGCTATCCTCTCTTTGCCGGCCTTTGTCCTGTCATCGGCTTTCCCCACGGCGCAATGGTCTCAGGCGATCCAAAATGCACTCGCCGGTGGTGGGCTTACCTACTACCTTGTGGCCGGGGTCATGATTTTCTTTTTCTCCTATTTTTGGGTGGCAACCATGTTCCAGCCGAGTGAGATCTCAGAAAATCTGAAGCGTAGTGGTGGATATATCCCAGGAGTTCGCCCCGGCAAACCCACCGCTGAATTCTTGGATTATACCATGACTCGCCTCACTTTTGCTGGTGCAATCTTCCTTACGATCATCTTTATTCTTCCATGGATTGTTTCCCAGATGCCGCGCGGTATCATAGGCAAGGAGCTGCCGTTTTTAGTTACCTCTTTCAGTGGTGGAACCAGTCTGTTGATTCTGGTTGGTGTGCTGCTTGACATAATGCGTCAGGTTGAAACTCATCTGCTGCAGCGTCACTATGACGGGTTCCTGCGCAAAGGTAAAATCAAGGGACGTTATGATCGTCTTCAAAATACCGGTGAGCGTGCCTCGGGAGGTACCATCATTTATCTGTGGGTATTCATTGCGGTTCTCATTGTGGCTGCAGTTTCCTATTGGATTTATCAAGGCGGCTAATCCGATCACTTTGTATTATATTTCAAAGCCCGGTGTAGCCCCACGCTTCCCGGGCTTTTTTATGGCAAGCATCACAGAATTTCGCTGTCTTCGACACCTATTATTATTCATCATCACGTGAGCTCTTCAAAACAAGATAGGTTATTCGACGAGATACTGGCAGCTCGTGAGAGGGTTTACGCCCTAGGCAAGGCAACACCTCTTGAGCCATTACAATTGCCGCAGCATGATTGCGAGGTATGGGTGAAACGTGAGGATTTAGGTCCCATCAAGGCATACAAATGGCGCGGAGCCTATAACGCCATGGCTGCGTTGACTGAGGAGGATCGTAACCATGGTATTGTCACCGCTTCTGCGGGTAATCATGCCCAGGGTGTGGCACTTGCTGCAAAAGCCATGAATTGTCATGCCACCATCTTCATGCCACGTGCCACTCCCGAGGTGAAACGTAATGAAGTGAAGCGCATTGGAGCGGACATGGTCGAAATCAGGCTCGTTGGAGACACTTATGACGAAGCTGGAGATGCTGCCAGGGAATTTTGTGAGCAGTGTGGAGGAGTCTATATTCATCCCTATGACGATCTCATGGTGATGGGAGGGCAGGGAACTCTGGCCGACGAGGTGGTTATGAGCGGGCATGGTCCCTTTGATCGGGTTTATGTTGCCATTGGAGGAGGGGGGCTTGCCGCAGCTATGAGTTGCTGGCTCAAGAAATATTGGCCTAAGGTTAAAATTTACGGGGTAGAGGGAGTTGATCAGGCATCCATGGCGGCTGCGATAGAAGCAGGGCATCCTGTTAATTTGGATTATGTAGACGTTTTTTGTGATGGCACGGCGGTCAGAAAAGCAGGAGAGCAGACTTATACCTACTGCTCTGAACTACTTGATGGGATAATCACGGTTACCAATGATGAAGTATGTCACTCCATTCGCACATTATGGGAGAGCTCGCGTGTGATTCCCGAACCAAGTGGAGCGATGGCTCTGGCTGGCTTTCAGAAGCAGTATAATGAGGACAAGATACAACTTGATGAAAAAATACTCTGTATTGTCAGTGGTGCTAATATGGATTTTGCCCAGTTGGGAGCCATTGCTCATCGCGCGGGAATAGGTCCGCAACACCGAAGATTTCTTCGTATTCCCATTCCAGAGGGCAGAGGGTCACTGGTTGATTTCCTGAGTCAAATACCCAGTGAGATCAGTATTGTCGATTTGCAATACGGCAGGATTGATTCAGTGGTGCAGTATCCTGTACTCGGTCTGATCGGATCGGAGATCGAATATCGGGGTCTTGATGAAGTCCTCCATCAGAGAGATGTCTCGGCAAGTGACGTGTCAACCGACGAGGACGTAGATTACCGTATTATTAACTATGCAGCAGAGCTCTTTTCATACCCTTTGTTCGTCAACATTGAGTTTGCCGAGCGAGCTGGTGCTTTGCTTCAATTCATGTCGGAGGTCAAAGATATCGCTAGCCTTTGTTATTTTAATTATGCCTATTCAGGAGAGCGGGTAGGTCGTGCCCTCGTGGGTATGGAATTTGATACAGCAGCGGATCAGCAGCAGTGTTTGGAACGCATTATGGCCATGCCTGGTGGTAAAACAGGTTCCATACGTGCGGCACGTGAGGTGAGTGACGAGACCTTTTTGCGTCTGACTGGCAAAAAGCGCAGCACGCACAAAGCCTGAATGCTTATTCCCTGAATTTAGGGCTTGCTTGCTTTCCTTTGAGACGTTAATCCCCCTGCACAGCAATCACTTCCCATGGGTAAGCAACATAACAAAATCATCAAGCGTAGCCGTCGCAAGCAGTATTTGAAGCGCAAGAAGGAGCAGGTCAGAGCGGAAATCGCTCAGAAGAAGTCAGCTCCAGCGAAGAAGACTGTTAAAAAAGCAGCCAAGAAGGTAGCTAAGAAGGCAGCAGTGAAAAAAGTGGCTAAAAAAGCAGCCAAGAAAACCACTGCTAAGAAGGCGGCCAAAAAGACTGCTAAAAAGGCAGCCAAAAAAGCTGCGCCAAAGAAGGATGCTGAGTAGTCTCTGCTACATATCCCTCTGACAACAAGCTAACCACTTTACAAACTGACTGCATGGCGCAGTCAGTTTTTTTGTGCTCGGAGGCAGCCATGTTCCAGTCGTAGCAGAGAATTGCGGAACAAGCACTGGCTATCAAAATGTTCTATCTCTTAGTGCTGCTCCAGCCAACGACTTCATCTTTGATGAACTCCACCGAGGCGCCGTGACGTGGCACGTAATGAACAACAGGCTGGTAACCTAGGCCATAATAGCGACTGTGGCACCCATAGCGTCCATAGCCACGGTAGTAAGGATACACGTCATGGCTGTAAACCGGCACCATGATGTTGTAGTGCCATCTTTCAAAACTTTTGCCGTGTTGGACACCGGATGTTTTGCGGTCGGGATTGCCCATGGCCAGAAAGACCGCCGGCTTGCTCATACCCCGGGAAATCTTGCCCGCCCGGACCAGATTTTGCTCATCGGTGGTCAGCTTATTAAAAAGCTCCGGGTTGCTCTGGATGCGCTTCTCAGGTGTGCTGCCGCAGCCTGCAAGTAACAGAGACAGAGGAAGGAGGAGGTAGATTAATACTCTCATAATGGGAGACACTAAAGGAAAAATTTGCCGTTTGCAAATGACCATTGTCTCCAAAAAATAAAAAAGTTGAAGAAACATGCTTGCCAAATCAATGCAAGAGCGAGCAAAGTCATGTCGTGCCGTATTGGCTCAATTGCGATACTATTACATTCCATGTCTGAAGAAATCATTCCAGCCGACGAACTAGACGACGCCCTGAAGCGCTGCCCGGAGTGGGAAGCTGAGGGAGACTCAATTACCCGTACCATTGAATTTGAAGAATACATGGAGGGGATTGATTTTGTAAATGATCTCGCAGAGATTGTTAATGAAGCTCAACACTACCCAGAGATCGATATCCGTGATCTCACTGTGACGATCCGTCTCAAAACGGAAGACATTGGCGGTGTGACCGAGATTGATGTCGAGCTCGCTTCTCGCATTGATAATCTCGTCGATTGATCTGGATGGGCTGATAGCTCGCGGGAGTCAACTGGCTCACTGAGCGTTGTTCATTTTACCAGTAGCATCCATTACGGATCTACTGGTTTTTTCGCTTTGTGCTAAAAGCGTAGGGCCTCTACCCCGAGTAATCAGCGGGGGAGCAAGATTTGATCGTTTTGCATGCCTGTGATTTTTCTCAGGCCAGATACAAAGCGCCACATGATTACCATCAAGATGATGAGCATAGGCAATCCTATGACGGCAAAGCCCCATCCGGTAAGTTTGGCAACACCATCATTAAAGTCTTCTTGCGAAGCGGTATTTTCCTCAAGAAAATAGATGGCAAGGAAGTAGTTCATCACCATGCTCAGAAAAAAAGAACCTGCGAGGAGCAATGTGCCAGAAAATATCAATTTCTTGTAATCAGATTCAGCTGATTTTTCGGCGATCCGTTTTTCGATGGACCTGATATCAAAAAATTCAGGGTTGTAGAGGAATACACGGATAAGCGGGGTCTTGGTCCAGTGGGAAACCAGAATGGTCAGACCGAAAACAAAGGGGATGGCAGCTTCTTTGAGGGCAAACCACTGAGGTGCGGCAGCATCAACCGTGCCATTGTCTTTATATGCCATGATGGCAATGCCACCAGTAAGGAGAATACTAACAATCCCCAGTATGGAGAAAAAGTTGGGTTTTCTCGTTTTGATCAGATGGTGGACTCCGTAAATGAAGGGTAGAGAGACCGCTACCAGCATCCCGGCTACAGGGCCTATGTGCCAAATTTTATCGCCATTTTTCCCCAGAAAACTCAGGGCAACAATAGGAATGAGCACATTCCACATGATGTTTGAGAGCGGGTGATCTTGCTGTTGTTTGTTGGTCATGGGACTTGCAGCTTCATGCAAGTATGCATGGCTAAGGGTGAGATGAAACAGCTCTCGCTCCTGCGACTCCAGGAACTACCGTTGCGCTTCATTGCATTTCAATCAAACTTTTCCGTAGATGGAATTGCCCGAGGAGAGCAGGTCATCACAGCATTCTTTAAGCCGCTCGCATAGGCTTTGCTCGGCCTTTTTCAGGTAGCCGCGTGGATCGTAGGTTTTCTTGTTGCCGACCTCGCCATCGATTTTGAGCACGCCCTCGATATTTTCGCAGATATGGGTGACGATGGGGCGGGTAAAGGCATACTGGGTATCGGTATCAATGTTCATTTTGATGACACCATACTCAAGGGTTTCCCGAATGTCTGAGAGTTCTGATCCCGAGCCACCGTGGAAGACGAGATCCATTTCAGCCTCTTTGCCGTATTTTTCCATAACAGCATTCTGGCCGTCACGCAGGATGGTCGGCTTGAGTTTTACTGCTCCCGGTTTATAGGCACCATGGACATTCCCAAAGGTCGCAGCAAACATGAACCGTCCGATGCCATTGAGGGTTTCGTAAACTTGGACCATGTCCTCGGTGGTCGTGTAGAGCTTCTCAGCAGGCAGGCCTGAGGTGTCATGGCCATCCTCCTCTCCACCCACACATCCGGCTTCAATTTCGAGGATAATGTTGAGTTCAGCACATTCTGCCAGCAGACCTTTGGAGATCTCAAGGTTCTCATTGAGTTCAACAACTGAGCCGTCAAACATGTGGGAGTTGAACAAGGGGCCTTTGCCTTCTGCAATGCGCTTGCGGGAGGCGTCGAGAAGAGGCCTCAGAAAGCCATCTACTTTCTCAGGATGGCAGTGATCGGTATGAAGGGCGATGAGAACGTCGTATTTTTCAGCGAGCAGGTGAGTGGCCTCGGCTAGCACCATGGCTCCGAATGCGTCGTCTGCTACGGCTGTTCCGGATGCAAAGCCACCGCCACCTGTAGAAACTTGGATGATGCCGTCCGATCCGGCCTCTGAAAATGCCTTCAGTGCGCCATTGATCGTGGTGATCGAGGTGACATTGATGGCGGGATAAGCATAGCCACCATCTTGGGCGGCATCGAGCATGGCGGCGTATTGTTCAGGAGTAGCAACTGGCATGACGATGACTTATCATAGAGTCTATTGGCATGCAAGCGAAGCCCGTGGCTGCGGGCTTATAAATCATCCATCACGTCGACACAGAAGCGAGTCCATGTTTCGAGCCGGTCATAAAGGGGGCCCTTTAAATCCTCAAGTGTGCAGAGGGCAAGGTTGGCGATTGCGTCCTCATTGGCATGGACGTCATCAGTTTCCAAATCGATCATGTGAACAACGCCAAGATGTACTTTGCCCACTTCATTGGAATCATCATTGAGTAGGGCGACAATATTGTTGGTATGTCCGCCGTTGATATTGAGCTCTTCATCAATTTCACGCTCAACACCTGCAATATAGGTTTTTTCTCCAAGGTGATCTTCTCTCTGGTCGACCGGATTGATGTGGCCACCCACGCCTATGGAAATTTGGGCGTGAAGCCGTGATTCGCCACCTGATTTGCCGCGGGTGTAGTGAAGATAGCGAGATCCCTGATCATCTTTCACCCTGAATATGCAATAGGGGATGAGCTGTTTATGGGAAGGGTCCTCCTCTGCAGCTCCCCGATCCATGAAAAAGTTATTTTCTGGATTGAGCAGTGAGGGCAAGTAGCGAGCGATCTCGGTATTAATTCCTTGGAAATCGCCGAGCTCATCGAAAAGCTCACGGGTGACTACGAGGATCTGTTCCCCTTGGTAATCTTTCATAATGATTGTTGAATAGTTAGTGCTTTGTGTTTTGTGAACGGACGTAATCGATGATGTGTCGGTCATCGTCGCCTGATGCCCAGACATGCCGGAGAAAGTCTGCCGGATGGATATCCCCGTGGTCACGTAAGAATTTGCGGTCACCACCACAGCCAAACATAATATCTGGATCCAGCTCGCCGCGAAGTTTGGCGCGTGCTTTGGTAAGGATGCGTGGGAAGTATGTCAAATTGTCCAAAGTGTCTCCGAATGTGGGAAGGTCCTCTGTGGTTATTTCGTTTTCACTGTGAATGCCGTTTTGCTTGATCAAAAAATAATCACGCCTGACAGCGGCAATGAGCAAGGCTGTTGACTCAGCAGGGGTCTGCTCTTCAGCGAGGTCCTCGACAAAATCAAAGAGCTCACGAGGTTTGTAGCCGATCGACTGGAGGAAACCAAGATCTTGGGTATCGTAGTATGAAGTGAAGTCCTTGTTGCCTCCGTTGTAAGTGTCGAGACACTTGCGAAACAGTTTTAAGAATTGAACATCCCAAGTCATGGCGCTGTGAAATTATGGAGCATTCGCCAACACGGCAAACAAAAACGGCAGAGGACAAGAGAGGGCCGTCTGCCGTTTGCTTTCTGAGGCCACCCGAGTTTAATTGGCTCGTCCAGAATAGCTGCCGTCAGTGGTGTTGATCTTGAGCTTGTCACCGGGCTTGACGAAGAGGGGGACCTGAACCACCAAGCCTGTCTCAAGGGTGGCTGGTTTGGTTGGATTATTGGCGGTATCTCCTTTGATGCCGTCTGATGACTCGGTGACTGTGAGCTCAACAACAGCCGGGACATCCACGGTGACGGGGTTGTTCTCAATGAAGAGAATCTCTGCCATCATGCCCTCGGTCAGATAGTCTTTATTACTGCCGATGAGGTCTTTATCCAGAGTTACGGTCTCATAGGTGTTCATGTCCATGAAGTGGTATCCACTTGGATCTGAATATGAAAATTCAAGTTTCTGGCGATCGGTTTCGACAATCTCGACCTTGTCACTGGATGCAAAGCGAATGGTTTTTGTTTTGCCTGATTGGAATGAGCGTATGGTGGCTGCAATGAGGGCATTGCCCTTGCCCGGGGTACGGTGTTCAAGGTGGAGGACGATTCCGGTTTCACCTTCATACTTGATGCATTGTCCGCGTTTGACGTTTGTGGCTACGATAGATCCCATGAGACTTTGGAGTTAAATTGATTGATTAGAAGAAAATAAAAAGCGGGCGGCAGTGTGCGCAGAGATTGCCAAGTTGCAAGGTTGAAGTGTCATGAAAGCAGCAAGCTCATGGCCACTGAAGGTTTATCCCGGTGGCCTCAATAGTACTGCGCAGCTCGTCATAACGTGACGGAGCATGTAGTCTTACCCTCATTCGTAGAGGGTCTTCCTGATTGAGAGGTGCCGACACGACGGGCACTTGATAGTTCCTTTTGGTTTTTCCCATCGGAATTCTAAGTGGTTGTGGTTCGGTAAGGGTCAGCCCCTCAAGAGGACGCTTGCCAAGCAATAAGATCTGATTGGTGCTATCTGTAAGGATTACTTCGATGAGTTCATCCGTGTTGTTGTAAAGACATGGAAAAACGATCACAGCTCCGGCTTGATTCTCGATGATGTAGTCAAAACTTAATCGATAATTGCCATCATTGGCTTGGCGCATTACCGCATTCTCGACCTGAATGCTCACCATGTTGAGGTCAACCTTGGCTCCCAGAGGCGTAATCCTCTCAGGTGCTGTTCTCACTCCCTGATTGCCACATGAGGCAAGCATCAGAGAAAGAATGGCGAGATAACATGGATGCCGTCTCATGGTGATGTGCGTCAAATCAGTTTGAGGCGGGCAAAATCCTGAGTGTCGACAAGGCCAATAGGCCGTTGGTCATGGTCCAGCACGACAATATCATCGATTCGGTTCGTGCCTATTGTAGTGATGGCCTCTGCTGCCAGTGAATCGCAATTGAGCGTTACCGGGTCTTTTGTCATAAATTCACTCACTGGATGAGTGCCAATTTCCTGGTTTTGTTGAAAGGCCCGGGCAAAGTCTCCATGAGTGAAAACGCCGGCCATAGAGCCATCCTCAGTCGTGATAATACACGCTCCGCTGCGGGCCTGACTCATATGGTGAAGCGCATCCTGAACGGTATCCGCAGGTCTGATCACAGCCAGAGAATCTCCACTGCGCATGATATCGCTGACCTTGGTGAGCAGAGCACGGCCAAGTGATCCTCCGGGGTGAAATTTTGAGAAATCCTCTTCAGTGAAGCCCCTCGATTCAAGTAATACCATGGCAAGAGCATCACCCATGACGAGCATGGCTGTCGAGGACGAGGTAGGCGCCAGGTTGAGGGGGCAGGCTTCCCTTGAAATCTCGGCAAGTAGAGTGACATCACTTTGCTGGTCTAGAGTGGAGCCTGCTTTGCCGGTAATGCTAATAATCTGAGCATCGAAGCGTTTAATGAAGGGGAGCAAATCAAGTAGCTCAGAGGTTTCTCCTGAAAAAGACAGACAAATGATCGCATCGCCGTCAGAAATCATGCCTAGATCTCCGTGGAGTGCATTTTGTGAGTTGAGAACAACAGCGGTCGCCCCCGTGGAATTCAAGGTGGCAGCAATTTTGTGACCAATATTTCCGGACTTCCCTATGCCGACGACTACGATTTTACCTTTGTTTTCAAGGCATGTTTTGAGTGCAGTGATCGCTTGCGCAAAAGAATCGTTCAATGAAGCGGAGCCCCCTTTGAGTACATCAATCTCCATTTCAAAGATCTTGCGCCCACGATCCACGTAATTTACTTCGTTCACGGGTCTAGCTGTAGACAAACGGGGCAGACTCTTAAAGGGCAAAAGTCACCTGAATACGGGCAAGAGCGGTTTTTATATGATTTTTTCTTGCCATAAAAGCAACTTCTGGCATTTTCCCGCCGCGCACTGCGCACCACTTATGCGACCCGTTCGTCTAGTGGTTAGGACTCCGCCCTTTCACGGCGGCAACACGGGTTCGAGTCCCGTACGGGTTGCCATTTCACCCCAGCTCTGAACTTCAGGGTTGGGGTGAATTGTTTTTAGGTGCGGCACAGCAAACGGGACGAGAACCCGTAGGGTTCGAACGCAGTGTACAGACTTGGTACATAGGTAACAAACGTGCGCGGACATGGGTAACACATTTGGTATGTGTAAAGCATGAGCTGGCAAATTTGTGATATCATGAAAGCAAGGAAGGGTTTTATTGAAGATTGTGAGCGTGGTTCGCTGAGTATGGCGGAAGTATGCCGGCGTCACGGTATCAGCCGCAAGACGGGCTACAAGTGGTTGGCCCGCTACGAGCAAAAGGGGGTGGAGGGCCTGGTTGATGAAAGCCGGCGTCCCCTGCATAGCCCGTTAAAAAGCAGTGAAGCCATTGAAGAAGAGGTTCTTAAAGTTCGTGCTGAGCACCCTTGCTGGGGAGGACGGAAGATCAGGAGAGTCCTGATCAATGAAGGTTTTGAAGCAGGAGAAGTCCCTGCTGCCAGTACCGTGACCAACATCCTGCGCCGGCACGGCAAACTGGGAGCAGGAACGCGCGAGAACGCCACGGCCTTCAAGCGCTTTGAGCGCGGCGAACCCAACGACCTATGGCAAATGGACTTCAAGGGACACTTTGGCATGGACAGGGGCCGGCGTTGTTATCCGCTGACCGTTCTCGATGACCACTCCCGCTACAACCTCGTGTTGGAGGCCTGCAAGGCGGAGGGTATCGGACACGTACAGCCTGTGCTGAAGAGCGCTTTTCTGCGCTACGGCTTACCCCGCCAAATCCTATGCGATCATGGCAACCCTTGGGGTAAAGGGCTCAATGAGTTTGGACGAATGGCAGGAACACCCAAGCTCGTAGTGTGGTTGACGCGTCTGGGTGTGGAAGTCATCCATGGCAGGGTGCGCCATCCCCAAACCCAGGGCAAGGAGGAGCGCTTCCATAGAACATTGAAGGCCGAAGTGCTCACGAGCGAGGTTCTCTGGCGGGACCATGCCCACTGTCAGGACAGGTTCGACAGCTGGAGGGAAGTTTATAACCACAAACGGCCACACGAGGCCCTGGACATGGAAACCCCTTCCTGCCGCTACAAGCTCTCGTCGCGGAGCTGTCCTGAAGAACTGCCCGCACCTGAAAGCTTTTATCTGGAGGGTGACCATTTACGCCGGGTCAAAAGCAAGGGAGAGATCACCTTCCGCAACCGCTTCTTTCACATCGGCAATGCCTACCGTGGCGAGATGATCGCCCTGCGCCAGATTGGCGAGCTGCAATGGGATATTTACCACTGCTGGAAGCCCCTAGGGACTGCGGATCTGAGCCTCAAACCTAAGAAAAAAGGCCGTTACCACTCCATTAAATGACCTGGAAAAGTGTTACCTATGTCCGCGCACACCTGTTACCCATGTCTTCGGCCTTTACAGAGGCCAACGCGCCCTACCACACGGGGGAAATCAGAAATCAAAAGTCAGGGGGTTGCCGGAGGTGGCTTTAAGCATAAAAAAATGCAGATTCCCCTGAGGAGAATCTGCATGTGAAAGAAGCGGTTGCGGAAGGTGATCTCTC
>JBDQHQ010000014.1:0-16628 GCA_040264795.1 Akkermansiaceae bacterium
GCTACAATCCGCTTGGTTTGGCCGCCGGCACTGTTCCCTTTGACATCGATCCGGCGCGCACCGTGCGTGGATCACCCATAACAGCGACGCACTTCGAGCAGGTCTACGAACGGGCTGTGCAGGCGCTGGGCAAAGAGGTCATTGCAGATTTTGGGGCAGTCAACGTTCTGGTCAATAATGCGGGCGTGACTCGCGACGGGCTGCTGATGCGGATGAAGGACGAGGACTGGGATACGGTCCTTGATACCAATCTCAAGGGAGCATTTAATACGGTTAAGGCGTTTCAGCGTAGCATGATGAAAGCGGAGGATCCTCGCATCATTAATATAAGTTCGGTGATCGGGCTTATGGGTAATGCTGGTCAGGTCAACTACGCGGCAAGTAAAGCTGGGTTACTGGGCTTTACCAAATCAGTTGCCAAGGAATTAGCGGGGCGTAAGGTCACCTGTAATGCTATTGCTCCGGGCTTTATCGTCACGGATATGACCGACGAGCTCAACGATGAGCAAAAGGAGGCGATCGTGGGCAACATCCCCCTCAAGGAGATGGGTGAGCCTGCAGACATAGCTGCCTTGACGCTCTTTCTTGCAAGCCCAGAGGCTCGCTATATCACCGGTCAGGTGATCGCCAGTGATGGGGGAATGACGATGTGATTGTCTCATCGGGAGCTGACTCGTGATATGGAATTACTCTTGATACGTCACGCCAAGGCCGAGGCTCACACGATGAGCGATGCTGAGCGCGCGTTAACTGCGCGAGGCAGAGAGCAGGCAGCCAAGGTTGGTTCCTTTCTCAAGCAACATGATCTACTCGCTGATGTGACGCTAGCCAGCCCATTGGTGCGTGCCCGTGAGACGGCGGAGATCATGTGCAACACTGCTGGCATGGAAAGCCCGGTGATAGAGCCATGGCTGGCATGTGGTATGCGCCCTGCCGCGGCAATGAAGGAGCTTACTGCTTATGATGAATTCCAGCGTGTTGCTATTGTTGGTCACAATCCGGACTTTGAGTATCTCGCCGAGTGGTTGTTGGGTGGTCAATACGGCGGTGTTCACGTGCGCAAAGCTTCCGTGATTCACTTCTCTCATCTCAGGCCGCCATCTCAGGGTGCCTATCTCGAGATGATGCTTCCCGTCAGCGTTCTATGAGCACGAGGTAATTGCGCACGGCTTTGTTCAAAAACGAGCGGTGTGTTTTGTCACCGTTTTCTACCTCTGCTCCCACCCAAAGGTCAGATGATCTGCCGCCATCGAGGTTAAGGGCCGTGGTGACTTTGAATCCTTGGATCGGGATATGTGCGAGGGCGTCAGCCAGTGACTTGAGAGAGCAGGGCGCGGCGTGACCGATCATCCAATGATGTCTGCCATCCCAGGCAAGAAAGCTGCGGGTGCGATTTTTCTCATTGGAGAGTCCGTCTGTTGGTTTGCCATGCTCCACGAGCATTGGGCCGGACTGCAGCAAATGATCTGCCTTGGTTGTAAGTCCGGATGATAGGTAATCCTCCTTGCGGATAATGGCGCTGCCGGTTGAGGAAGAGATGAAAATACCCGAACCCAGAGCAGATGAGTGGAGTTTGCCCCGCTTGATGCCATCCTCGATGAGTAGCCCCAAAGGTTTGCCCTCCGGGGTGAAAAAACCGCCATTGATCGCTGCCAGTCCTTGGTAAGTTATGGCGGCGGATTTTGCGTCCATCCATCTCGACCCGCAGCCGTCGGGCTGATCAGCCACTCTGAGCTGGAAGTCGCGATCATCAAAACACACGCCTGATATGGATATCCCACGAGATAATACGCTGTGGTAGGAGAGTGCCATCACAACTTGTGGTGGCAGCTGGGGAGTCGATGCGCCTACTTGATCTTGCTGACCTTTTTTTGGGTCGATAGCCTCTGATACAGTTTGGGCCATCGTGGGTTGTTCGGGTTTTGGTGCCGTCACCGGAGTGGAGCATGCAACGAGAGCGATCCAGCCGGGGGCGAGTATGCACTTAATGATTAGCCTCATTACAGCTACTTGCTTGCGACAGCCAGGAGGGTTTGGAAATAGGGTGCCTCGGTTTCCTTGTCCACTATCGTGGTTTCGACTTCTTTGAAGCCTGCCTTGGTCATCATTTTGAAGAGTTCAACTTCTGAAAACCCAAGCCAAGTATCCGCATAGAGCTCCTTTGCTTGGTCAAAGCTATGTTGAAGCAGATCCAGAATGACGAGCCTGCCTCCAGGTGCCAAAAGTTTAAATGCAGAGTCGAGTGCTGTCTGAGGGTGCTCGGCATGGTGGAGCGCCTGAGAAAAGATAGCGAGATCCACCGAGTTGTCATCAATGGGAGGGGACTCAATGTCACCGAGACGATATTCCAGATTTTCAAGCCCGTGTTGAGAGGCGAGCTTTTTGCCGAATTCGACCATGTTTGGAGAATTGTCAACGGCGATGACCTTTTCGGCATTGGGCGCGAGTAGTTGAGCAAGGGTTCCTTCGCCTGCACCGAGATCTGCCACTACCTTGTAGTTAAGTATTTTGAGCATCGCCTCGGCAAGGGATTTCCATGACCGGCCAGGTACGTAGCTTTTGCCAAACTTGCCCGCGAGTTCGTCAAAATAGGCACGGGTCTTGTCCCGCCGCTTTTGCAAAATATGGGTTAGAGTCTCAGACTCTGCTTTGACCTCGGGTATTTCTGTAGCTGCCTGACGGGCAACTTCCATCAAGCTATCCGCTGCTGAATTGGTGTAGACGTTATTTTTGCCAGAGCGGGAGCTGGTTACGAGCCCTTCCTGCCTGAGCTGGGAAAGCTGTGTTGAGATCCTGCTTTGGCCCATGCCGAGTATTTCCTGAAGCTCCGCCACGTTCAGGGGCTCGTGGGAGAGTAGCAGTAAAATCCGAATCCGTGTGGGGTCCGAGAGAAGTTTTAGTGATTTAATAATTGACGACATAATCATATGGGTGCATAAACGCATCAACGTATCGCGATTTAACGATATAACAAAATCTACTTATGAGCAAGCCATTCATTTTTTCTTCTGAATCTGTCACCGAAGGTCACCCCGATAAAGTATGTGACACCATTTCTGATGCCGTTCTTGACGCATGTCTGGAGCAGGATACCAGCAGCAGGGTAGCATGTGAAACCTTTGTTAAAGATAATGTCGTCGGCTTGGCGGGAGAAATCACCACGGACGCCAAGTTCGACTACGGAACCTTGGTGAAGAATACGCTCAAGGAAATTGGTTACGATGAGGATTACGCCAAGGGCACGGACTACTCCTACACCTGCAAATTTGAGAAAGGTGCCTTCCTGATGAATATGCTGGGACAGCAGTCACCTGATATTGCCCAGGGTGTGGATGCAGCGGCAGCAGCTGATAAAGACACAGAAGAGCAGGGTGCAGGGGACCAGGGTATCATGTTTGGTTACGCGACCAACGACACTGAAGCACTCATGCCTGCAGCCATTCACTACTCTCATCGTCTGGGCCAGGCTCTCACCCAGTTACGCAAAGATCGCACTCACACCTGGCTGCGTCCTGACTCCAAAACCCAAGTCAGCATCGAATATATTGATAACAAACCCAATCGTTTTACATCTGTGGTCATCTCGACCATGCACGCCAAGGAAATCAGTACTCAGGAAATCCGTGAGATTCTGACACGAGACCTCATTGAGAAAAACCTTCCAGGCAATTTACTTACTCCTGAGACGGAAATACTCATCAATCCAACGGGTTTGTTTGTCGTCGGTGGTCCTGAAGGGGATGCCGGCCTTACAGGGCGTAAAATCATCGTCGATACCTATGGGGGCATGGGCCGCCATGGTGGCGGAGCTTTCTCAGGTAAGGACCCCTCCAAGGTAGACCGTTCAGCTGCCTACATGTGCCGGTGGGTTGCCAAGAATATTGTGGCTGCGGGTCTTGCTCGTGAGTGCGAACTCCAGCTTGCTTATGCTATTGGACATCCTCACCCCGTAAGTGTGAATGTGAATACCTTCGGCTCCAACGAGATTGATGAATCACAAATTGAAAAGGCAGTCAGTGAGGTCTTCTCATTCAAACCTGCCGATATCGTATCTCAACTTGATCTCTTGCGCCCCATCTACAGCAAAACCACGAACTATGGTCACTTTGGCCGTGAAGATGCCGGTTTGCCATGGGAGGAAACCACCAAAGTGGAAGCACTCAAGGCCTCCGTCTAACCCGATCTCTAATCAACAAACCAACAACAATACCATGTCTAATACAGCAGCTAAATTAACACCTGTCTTCGACGATTACAAAGTCGCAGACATCACCCTTGCCGATTTTGGTCGCAAGGAAATCGACATCGCCGAGCATGAGATGCCTGGTCTGATGGCTACCCGCGCCAAGTATGGCCCTGAAAAACCACTTGAAGGTGTCCGTGTCATGGGTTCCTTGCACATGACCATCCAAACCGCGGTGCTTATTGAGACTCTGGTTGACCTGGGTGCAGAGGTGCGTTGGGTTTCTTGTAATATTTTCTCCACCCAGGATCACGCCGCTGCTGCCATGGCAGAGGCAGGCATTCCTGTCTATGCCTGGAAGGGCGAGACCCTTGAGGAATATTGGTGGTGCACCTGGAAGGCTCTTCAGTTTCCCGGAGATCTTGGCCCACAACTCATCGTTGATGACGGGGGAGATGCCATACTTCTCATCCACAAAGGATATGAGATGGAAAACGGATCAAACTGGGTCAACGAGCCAGCCGGCTCCGAGGAGGAGCAGGTGATTAAAAACCTTCTCAAGAAGATCGGTGCTGAGCAGCCCGGAGTGTTCGCCAACATCGTCAAGGACTGGAAGGGAGTTTCCGAGGAAACCACCACTGGAGTCCACCGTCTCTACCAGATGGCTAATGAAGGCACTCTTCTTATTCCTGCCATCAACGTGAATGACTCTGTTACCAAGTCCAAGTTTGATAACCTCTACGGCTGTCGTGAGTCACTGGTTGACGGTATCAAGCGTGCCACGGATGTCATGATCTCCGGCAAGGTTGCAGTGGTTTGCGGCTACGGTGACGTCGGCAAGGGCTGTGCCCAGGCGCTGCGCGGTCAGGGAGCCCAGGTGGTTGTTACTGAGATCGACCCGATCTGTGCCCTGCAGGCAGCGATGGAAGGCTTCCGTGTATTGACCATTGAAGATACCCTCGGCTGGGGTGACATTTACGTTACTACCACAGGTAACTTCGACATCATCCGCCTCGAGCACATGGAGAAGATGAAGGATCAGGCGATTGTTTGTAACATCGGTCACTTTGACAATGAGATCCAGATGGACGCTCTGAGCAAAGCAGGTGGTGTTGCTCACCTCAACATCAAGCCACAGGTGGACAAATACACCTTCCCAAGTGGTAACAGCCTCTACATGCTTGCTGAAGGTCGTCTCGTAAACCTGGGTTGCGCCACCGGTCACCCGAGCTTTGTCATGTCCAACAGCTTTGCCAACCAGACCCTTGCCCAGATTGATCTCTGGAAGAACAAGGACAACTACAAGGCGGGTGAAGTGAAAGTATTGCCGAAGCATCTCGACGAGGAAGTCGCCAGACTGCACCTCGAGAAGATTGGTTGTAAACTCACCGAGCTCAGCAAAGAGCAGGCGGACTACATCGGTGTTCCCGTTGAAGGTCCTTACAAGCCAGAACACTACCGTTATTAATAGACGGTCGTCCTCATACATTTACCAAGCTCTCACTGTAAGCGCAGTGAGGGCTTTTTTGTGGCGCTGTTGCGACCAAACTTATCAAGGGACAAAGCGCTCCGCGAAATCCTCACTGGGGAGTTCACAGGCTTTTTTGCTGCCACTGAATCGGTGCCGGTTTCTTGCGATAAGTTGGTAGAGGTAATTTTTGACGGAGTAGGGCAGGTGATGAAGTATCCATGCAGCTTTCCAGATGCCGCCAACGAGACAGAGGGATCTGAATACAGCGTCTGCACCACGCCATCGCTGTTCGTCACTGGATTTGTAGTCTTCTATCAGCGCGAGATTCCCCGCAGCCCGGCCTTGTTTGTCCTCTAGCTCTCTCCATTCATCAGGAAGTGTAGCGGCAGCTTGGCCCTGAAGAGCGCTGAAGTATAATCGTTTTTTTCGGTCGATTCTATAGAGGATCTTGGCTGTTCTCTGGCAAAAGAGACACTCGCCATCCATGAATAGAATGTTTTTTGGGTGAGTGTCGGGGTTGCTTGCCATGTGCTGTGGGTTGACTAGGAGTGTTTTTTGCGCAAGTGAGAGGGGAGGATGCCGAGTTGGTCTCGATACTTGGCTATGGTTCTGCGGGCCACCTTGATGCCTTTGGCTTTGAGTTGTTTTTCAATGGCAGTGTCTGAGAGGGGTTTGGTGCTATTTTCCTGGCTGACGAGTTGCTGAATGGCCTCGCGGACTCCGGTGTTAGATATCTCCGTGCCTTGCTTGGTGGTGTAGCCGGAGGAGAAGAAAGTACGCAGTTCCATCAAGCCATGTGGGGTGAGGATGTATTTGCCCGATACCGCCCGAGAAATTGTCGCAGCATGTACTCCGATGGTTTCGGCCATGTCCTGCATGGTCATGGGCCGGAGTTTGGTGAGGCCGTGGGTAATGAAGTCGGGTTGTCTTTGGGCAAGCTCAGTGCCGATTTTTAGAAGGGTTTCCTGACGCTGGCTCAGTGCATGGATGAGTTGTCTTCCCTCGTGGATATTGTCCCTGAGGTATTTGCGTGCTTTGGGATCGGAGCTCAGTTTTGCCAGTAGGTCTTTGTAATGATTGCTGATTTGGAGCTTTGGTAAATGGTCTCCGGTGAGGTGGGCATAGTAATTGCCTTGAGCATCCTTGCGGAGTTCGAGATCGGCGCTGACATGGGGATTAGACGTGGCATCGAATGCCGCGCCAGGATCCGGGTTTAGCGTGGAGATATACTCAGCAGCTGCAATGATGGCCTCTTGGGAAACACCAAGCGCACGAGCAATCTCTCCAAACTTGTGCCGGGCAAGATCATTGAGGTGCTCGTCAACGATGCGACTTTCCAATGACCCGCCCATGCCTCGGAGCTGAAGCTGGATAAGTAATGACTCCGCAAGGTTTTCTGTGCCTACTCCTGGTGGGTCAAATCCTTGAACAAGGGATTGGGCAGAGCGGATATCTTTCAGCTTGAAAGGGGAGCGGGCAGCAATGTCCTCGATGTTATCGTCAAAGAAGCCTGTGTCATTGATGTTACCAATCAGATACTCGGCAGCTATGTATTTTTCGTCATCAACGGCTGCGTGGTTGAGCTGTTCAATGAGGTGCTGCTGCAGTGTCTTAGGAGCTACAATGGAGTTGTAGAGATATTCTCGTCGTTCTTCGTCATCGGATGTGTGTTGCCTGCTGCCGTGAGTCAGGATTTGGTCCTCACGCCAGTAATCGTCAAATTCCGAGAGGTTTTCATAATCGGTCTCAGCGTCTTCAGGTAAAATCTCATCAAGCTGATCACTATCCTCGGAGATTTCCAAGGTAGGGTTCATCTCAGCAGCCTGGCTGAGGAGCTGGCTAAGCTCCATGGTATTAGCCTGAAGAATCTCAAGACTCTGTCGCATCTGGGGCGAGAGAACCTGCTGCTGAGAGAGGTTTTGGTGGAGACCGGTGGAGGGCATGACTGGGTGCTGCGCGAATTCAGTCAGTTTATTCTGGCGACAAATTCAAGGCTGCGCCGGAGTTTACAAAAAATAGAGGGAAAAATCCATCATTTTTGTAGCAAAAATCATGCCATATTTAAACAAATATGGATCGTGTCTCGGGTGTCCGATTTGATGATTGGTATTTTTCAATAGGCGGCTAGAAACATCACGTGTTTACTGCGGGATTGAAGCTTGGTAGGGGTGGTAGCTGGTGGATTTCGGTTGGTTTCTTCCTGCTTTCAGCAGCCCCTGGTATGTGGTATCCCGCATTGCCCAATATCTTGAAAGCCCAGGGGATTGAGTGGGTACTGCCTTACGCCTTTGCGATTGGTCCTCTGGTGTCCTTGTTTTCCCCTCTGATCTTTGGCTCGATGGCAGATTACCGGGTTTCAGCACAGAAGCTTGTTGGAAGCTTGTCATTACTCGGGGCAGGTTTCCTAGGTATGGCTTTTTTTGCTCTTTATGCGGGCTGGGGTGCCTGGTGGTATCTTTCTTTTCAGGTTCTCAATGCTCTGCTGGGAGCACCGATGTGGGCACTGCTTTCAACGGTGACATTTGCCAATGTAGGTAATGCTCAGAAAAAGTTTCCGCTGTTCCGTGTCTGGGGGTCAGTGGGATGGGTTGCTGCTGGAGTCTCTGTGAGCTTGATGGGCTGGGACAGCTCGCCTCTGGCAGGTATCGCCGCTGCCGGTATCAGGGTTCTCTTTGGCCTTTCCTGCTTTTTGATGCCCGATACCCCGCCTCAGGGTAAGCTGGAAGAGGGTAAGTCAAACTGGAAAAAAAATCTGGGTCTTGATGCACTTGTTCTTTTCAGGGAGCCATCGATGCGTGTTTTTCTCCTCACTACATTGCTCTTCACCATACCGCTGGGAGCTTTCTACATGTATGCGCCCATCCAGCTCATGGAGCTGGGTGATCCCCATCCCGCGGCATCAATGACCCTGGGTCAAATAACAGAAATTGTGGCTATGCTGATGCTCGGTTGGTTGCTCTCCGTAGGGCAGCTGCGCCGGGTATTGATTGCAGCATTACTGCTGGGTTTGGCCCGGTATGTTCTCTTCGCGTTTTCCGGGTGGAATAGTGAGCTGACCTGGATTTGGATCGGTGTCGCGCTTCACGGCCCTTGTTACACACTTTTTTACGTCACCGGCCAGGTGGTGGTTGATCGTCGTATCGATCCGGGTATGCGCAGTCAGGCGCAAGCTTTGCTGGGGACTCTTGTTGGTGGTGTGGGAGGTCTTTTGGGGAGCTTGCTCTGCGGCTGGTATTATTTTGGGAGCCAGGGCTTGCCCAACGAATGGGTGTTCTTTTGGGGTGGTCTGGCATTAGCAGTGCTAGGCTGCACCTTGTATTTCGTGACCGGATACAGGCCAAAACCGCGGTGAGCACTGGCTACTCGTTGTTGTCCCACGCACGTGTTTCAAAGCGCATGATCTCCTTGATGAAGGTGAGGGGAACGTCGCCCGTTGGTCCGTTACGGTTTTTGGCTATCACGAGCTCTGCCTTGCCGTCTTCCTCATCCCTGTCTTCCTGATTGTCTGCGTAATAGGCAGAGCGGTAGAGCAAACCCACGAGGTCAGCATCCTGCTCAATGGAACCGGATTCACGCAGATCAGACATTCTCGGTTTGCCGCCTCCGCCACTATTACCGACCCGTGATTCAGGGCCACGGTTGAGCTGGGCAAGAACGATGATGGGAATGTCGAGTTCTTTGGCCAGACCTTTGAGACCCGCTGATATTTCTGCAACCTCACGCTCACGAGAGTTCTGTGCTTGTTTTGAATTGGAACGCATTAACTGAAGATAGTCGATCGCGATGACCTTGATGTCCTCTTCTTTTTTCTTTCGCCGGGCTTTGGCACGAAGCTCATTGATAGTAATTCCCGGCGTGTCATCGATGAAGAGCTTGCAGTCCTTGATTTCCTCCGAAGCGCGCTTGATGTTGAGGAAGTCAGATTTTACAGGCTCGAAACCCTTCATGACTTTGGATTTGTCAAAGCGAGCCCTCGCGTAGAGCAGGCGTTCCACTAATTGGAAAGCTCCCATTTCCAGAGAAAAAACCATGGAGGGGAGTTTGAGATCGAGGCAGAAATGCTCGACGAGGTTCATGGCAAATGATGTCTTACCCATTGATGGGCGGGCAGCGATAATGAACATTTCACCCGGCTTAAGGCCATTGGACATTTTGTCGATATCAGAGTAGCCAGTCAGAAGTCCGCGGCTCTCTTCATCACGGTGGATGAATGCCTCGAAATTTGAGATCACGGTTTTCATGTGATCGGCGATGGTTAGCTCAGTATTTTTCTCTGCTCCCTCGCGAATTGCTAATACCTGCGATTCAACATTGTCGAGTAGTTCTTCGACTTCTTCCTGATCATCGTAGGCTCGGGTGATGGCTTCCGTGCAGTGTTGGATGACCGAGCGCAAGACATACTTGTCTTTGACAATGTCGAGGTGGTGTTCGAAGTGGGCGTGGGTGGGGGAGTAGGTGTAAATCTCGGTGACAGCTGCCGGGCCTCCGACAGAAGCCATCAAGTTGCGATCCATCAAGGTCTGGGAAAGAGAGACTAATTCGATAGGTTCGTTTTTTTCAAACAGCTCTAGCAAAACTCTCATCATGGCGCCGTGTGCAGGCTGGTAAAAATGTTCAGCCGTGAGCTTGTTTTCAATGGCCAGACCAATGAACTGCTGTGGGTCTTGGAACATGGATGAGAGAATGCTTTTCTCTGGCCCTATGGCATGTGGAAGGGCGCGTTCGGCTGACTGGAGATCTGTTGGAGGGGCTTTTTGAAGAGCGGGCCCCGAGTTCTTTCTGGAAGATCCGGATTGAGAGGTCGAAGGTGAGTCAGTTGCCATAAGTAAATAGCTTTGTAGAAGATTTCTGCAGAAGGTCAATCTGAGTAAGCTGGAAATTATGTGAATAACTTCTTAGCAGTGCAGAACCAGACAAGTTAAGCTGGATTATTATTAATGCCACTCAAAATGTGAATAAAATCTTAGCACAATGCGAATAAGTTAATACCATGCGTGCTAAGTTGATCAGAATGATACAAAAGTCTGCAAATTTACTGAACCAATATTTTGTCAGCAAGGTGTCAATAATCTGTGAACAAGATATAATAACCAGCTTGGAAACGGGCACAATGAACCCAGGAAATCAGTTGGTGTTTTATTGCCTTGCCGCAGTAGCGGCTTAAGTGGCGCTAATGATAGCCGGTATTTCGTCCAGTGAGGAGACGAAGTGGTCCGACTCTGAACGAACCTTTTCCCTGGCAGCGTAACGGCCAAAGCCAATGAAGGAATCAACAACGGGCTTGGCCTCAAGGTCCGAGATGCCATCTCCGACCATCACCACGTAGTCGGGGCGCAGCTCGCTCTTGAGCTGCTTAATGATCTCTGGTTTGCCGCCATTGCGAGTCGGTGGAGCCGCGGTGTCATAGCCTGCATAAGTCCCATCCTCATGAAATTTGAGAGGCACCGCCTCGACGCGCTGCACACCGAGATGGCGGGCAAGAGGCTCAATCACCTGAGTGAAACCGCCGGAAACGATCACGATTTCCCAGTCCTCGGCGCGCAGATGCTCCAGGGTGGCGAGTGCTGTGGGCTCGATTTGTTCAATGTAGAGCTGGCCGACTTGTTCACAGGTGGCGAGGCTAGGCTGAATAATCTCAAGTCTTCGGGAGAAAATCTCATCGATGGGCACATCGCCATTCATCGCAGCATTGGTAAGTGCCTCGATTTCCTCAAATGTATCCGGGCCGCATACACGTGCCAGCTCATCAATGCCCTCAATGGCTGACAGGGTGGAATCACAATCAAAGACGATGAGTTTCATGGGTGAATGGCAGGTAAGGAATATTGGCGGTAAGCTTGATTGAAGAGGTTTGGCTGGCTGAGAGAGGCTGAAAGCCTCTGCTATTTGTGGTAAACGGCGTCAGGATCGAAGCTGAGGTCAGTCTCAGTGAACTTAAGAGCCGCAGGATCTTTGCTGCTGGCCAGATCCACAGCACGGTAGAAGCAGGTGCTGCGTCCCGTGTGACAGGCTCCTGCGCCTATTTGATTTACATAGAGGATAAGCGCGTCCTGGTCACAGTCTGTGCGGATCTCGGTGATTTTCTGCACATGCCCGGAAGTTGCGCCTTTGTGCCATATTTCTTGCCTGCTCCTCGAATAATAAACCGCTTCACCGATTTCGAGGGTTTTTAACAGAGATTCTTCACTCATGTATGCCAGCATCAGTGGCTCTTTGGTATCAGCATCCATGGCCACGGCAGGAATTAGCCCGTCTGAATCAAATTTAGGAGCGAAAACAGGCCGTTCTTCAACATCTTTTTTGTCATTACGAACACCTAGCGAAATACTGGATCGGTTGCTTGCCATGTGGGGGATTTAGCACGCTACGCGATTCTGTCCAGCCTAGGCGATGGCAACTTTGCGATCAAGATTGCTAATGAGGCATCGGGATTCATCTATCTTTACTAAGAAATCAAGGGAAATGGATAGACAAAAAATAAGAATGGGGCGAATATACCCCACGCAATACACCTCAATGGTAGATTGTCCTAAACACTGATCCTATCCATGAAAAAGCCTTTCTCATACAAAGCCCTGGCATTCAGTTTGATGCTGATAACTACTGCTGTGCCTCAGGTGGCAGCCAAAACCGACTTTAACGAGGTGGGTAAGCAGGTCATTATCATGCTTCGCAACAGTCATTATGAGCGTCTTGAATTTGATGAGAAGCTGTCTGCTCGGTTTTTTGATACCTACATCAAGTCTCTGGATTCAAATAAACAGTATTTCCTGGCTTCCGACGTTGAGGAGTTCAGGGAGAAATACGGATCCAATCTTCATGAGCTTCTCATGGATGGTAAGTGCATGTTGCCTGCTGAGGAAATTTACAACCGCTACAAGCAGCGAGCCAATGACAGGATCAAGTATGCTCAAGAGCTCTTGGAAAACGGTAACGACTTCACCTTTGATACCCACCGTGAAGTGATACTTGATCGTGAAAAGGTCAACTGGCCGGCAACCGAGGAAGAAGCTCGCCAAATATGGAAAGATCAAGTCGAGCAGGCTTTGCTCAGCGAGGTGCTGCGCCGTGAGAGTATTGCTGAACTGGCAGCCAAGCAGGACAAGGATGACCCTCTGAAGGATAAGAAACTCCCCGGGGAGATGATATCACTGCGTTATGAGCGCATTTTGAAATCTGTGAACTCCGCTGATGAGGAGGACATCGCAGATCGGTTTTTCAGCGCGATAGCGAAAAGTTATGATCCTCATACGGATTATTTCAGCATGTCGGAAATGGAGCGCTTCATGTCCGGAATGAAGAACTCACTCGTTGGTATCGGAGCATTGCTTCAGGCAGAGGACGATGGCTCCACTAAAATCACCGGTATTGTTGTGGGAGGGCCTGCGGATAAAGAAGGAACCCTTCAGCTTAATGACAGAATTGTGGGCGTGGATCACGACAACGCCGGAACGGAGGCTGCCATGGTTGATATCATGTTCGAAAAGCTCGATCGGGTAGTGGACATGATTCGTGGCAAGGAGGGAGTGGATGTCCGCCTCAAGGTGGAGCCAGCTGACGGGGCGCCCGGTGAAATTAAGTATATTGTTATCAAGCGCGGTAAAGTGGAGCTCAAAGATGAATTGGCAAAGGCTGAGATTATCGAGGTAAGCCGTAACGATGGCAGCAAACAGCGTCTAGGGTTTATCAAGTTACCTGCATTTTATGCCGATTTTCAAAATTGGGACACGCGTTGCTCAACCGATATCGAGAAGCTAGTCAGCCGTCTCAAGAAGGAAAATGTAAACGGTATTGTGTTGGACTTGAGAGGTAATGGCGGGGGTTCATTGGAAGAAGTTCGCCGAATGACCGGTTTTTTCACCGGTAAGGGCCCTGTTGTTCAGGTGAAAAGTTTTCTAGGTCGGGTTGAGGTAAAGGATTCATCACACCATACCCCGATCTTCAATGGCCCTATGGTCGTCTTGATTGATAAGACCAGTGCGTCAGCAAGTGAGATTCTGGCTGGGGCATTGCAGGACTACAATAGAGCTGTGATTGTCGGGGATAGCTCAAGTTTTGGTAAAGGCACGGTGCAGCAGCCGATGCCGATCAAAAAAATGATGCCTCTTCTGGTGGATGCTCGCCGCGCAGGTGTGCTTAAACCTACGATCCAGAAATTCTATCGAGTCGCGGGAGGTTCGACCCAACTCAAAGGTATTGAGTCTGATATTGTGTTACCCTCGATGTTGGATGCTTATGAGGTGGGTGAAGCTTACCTGGATCATGCATTGCCCCATGATAAGCTGAGCACCGCACCCGGATTCATGGAGTCGAAACAGGGGGATTTGTTTTTGTCTGATATTAAAAAGAAGAGTCTTGAGCGTATCGAAAGCTCCGTGGACTTTGATTACGTTGAAGAGGATGCACAGCGACTGATCAAAAGGCGCGATGATAATGTGTTATCTCTGAACAAGGAGACCCGTAAGAAAGAGCTTGAGGAGATTGAAGCCCGCAGGGAACTGCGCAATGAAGAGCGTCGCAAGCGTTTTGCTGAGATAGCCAAGCAAGATGCCAAGCGCTTTAATTTCTACCGTCTCAATCTGGAGGATATCGAGCTCGATCAACTTATCGAACTTGATCACGAGAAGGAGAACGAGAGTTACATGCGTAAGGCCAAAGATGGTGTCGCCGATTTGGATGACACACCGGAGTGGCCAAGCTCACTTGATCCGGTCAAGCGTGAAGGAATCAATATTCTTTCTGATCTGGTTGAGATGACAGAGCGTGCCCGCATGGCTGGAAGTTTGGAGAACAATAACGGTTAGTAACAAAGGGTTTGCCACATTTGAAATTTGGCAATCATTCCTGACCATGGGCGATAGTGTAGTCAACAATCTCGCCGTGATTAATGAGCGTGTGGCAGAGGCGGCACTGCGCTCAGGCAGGGCTGCGGATGCAGTGCAGTTGTTAGTAGTTTCCAAGACATGGCCATCGGAGAGGGTCGCCGAGGTGGTGGCTGCCGGGCATCTCGCCTTCGGCGAAAACCGCGTGCAGGAAGCGGAGGAAAAGATCCCGAACTTGCCTGAAGATTTGCAGTGGCATTTGATCGGTCACTTGCAGCGCAATAAAGTACGCAAAGCCTTGCCTCTTTTTCAGACGATTCACAGTATTGATTCACTCAAACTGGCTCGTTACACCTCGAATATTGCCGGTGAGCTCGGCAAGAAGCCTGGCGTTTATCTGCAAGTCGATCTGGCGGGCGAAGAAAGTAAAAATGGATATCACCCCGACAAGCTCAGGAGTGATCTTGATGATTTGCTAGTTCTGGAGAATTTGTCGATACTGGGACTCATGTGTATTCCGCCAATGGCATCCACACCTGAAGAAGCCAGACCATGGTTTGTAAAGCTTAGGGAGCTGCGTGATGAGCTTGAGCAGCTTGCAGGGCGATCATTTCCGGGTCTCAGCATGGGAATGAGTGGTGACTTTGAGGTGGCCATTGAGGAGGGCTCTACCATCGTAAGGGTCGGATCTGCTATTTTTGGCTCCCGTAGTTACCACTAAAGGATCGAAGTTTATGCCTGCAATCACGCTGTTACAAAATGTTGTCATAGGGGACGAGCTGGCACTTGCGTGGAGTGACGGCACAGAGAATTTCATTAACTTGATGAAATTGCGTGAAGCTTGCCCCTGTGCGGTATGTCAGGGAGAGCCTGATGCGATGGGCTATGTGGTCAAACCCACCGTGACCCACACAGAGAAAAGCTTCCGCGCATTGCGGATGCAACAGGTGGGGGGATATGCGTTGCAGATCACATGGGCGGATGGTCATAGCTCGGGAATTTACTCCTATGATTTTTTGCGTAAACTTGCAGGTATTTAGATGAGCGTTGCTACTCATTTTTTGAAGATGATAAAGCTTATGACCGGATTGTATGATTCGTGCTGGATTGCCCGTATATGAATAGTTATCATTAATTCTATGATGCGTATTCAATCCATCGCCTCTTTCCTTTGTTTGGTCACCTCTGCTGTCAGCTTAGCGGCAGAGCAAATAGCTCCGGATGAAATCGTGCCTTACAAAAAAATTGGGGATGTTGAGCTCAAATTACATGTGTTTAAGCCTGCTGGGCACAAGGCAAATGATAAGCGCCCGGCGGTGGTATTCTTTTTTGGTGGAGGCTGGCAGGGAGGCACGCCAAGGCAGTTTTATCAACAGAGTCGCTTTCTGGCTGGTCATGGCATTATGGCCTTTGCCGCGGAGTATCGCGTGGCCAGTGTCCATAAAACCAGCCCCTACGAGTGTGTTGCTGATGGCAAGTCAGCTATTCGTTGGGTGCGCCAGCATGCCAAAGATCTTGGAGTGGATCCGGGCCGTATTATTGCTTCTGGCGGCTCTGCAGGCGGGCATGTCGCTGCCTGCACCGGTGTCATTGAAGGACATGAGCAGCAGGGTGAAGATGCCTCAATTAGCTCCGTGCCTAATGCGATGGTTCTTTTTAATCCGGTGCTTGATACCACTGCAAAAGGTTTTGGGGCACAACGCTTCAAACAAGGCAAGCAGACGGAGCTCTCGCCCTGTCACCATGTTCGCAAGGGGCTGGTTCCTACCATCGTATTTCAGGGGACCGCGGACACGACGACACCTCTTGAGAATGCCGAGCGTTTTTGCCGACTGATGCGACAGTCAGGCAATGCCTGTGATGTGGTTAAATATGAAGGCCGTAAGCACGGATTCTTCAATGGAAGTTTCTTCCGACCAAAAAGCAATGATGAGGATTACACCGATACCATTCATAAAGCTCTGGCCTTCCTCGCAAGTCATGGGCTTTGTGCAGATGCGCAACAAAACACGGAGCAGTAGATCATTCTATCACCAGTCATATGAAATGTCACACACGCAAACTTCTTAAGGCTAGCCTGATCACCCCCTGGATGGTGGTTCCTATCAGTGTCCTATTTTCCCTGTACTATCTGTGCACGTGGATAGGCAAA